>JBGOZX010000318.1:0-2540 GCA_041480425.1 Bacteroidia bacterium | reverse complement strand
CTGGCTTTTCCAACAGGAGAAAACTATCTGGAATTAAACTTCCCAATGCATGTGACTTTTACCTTTGATGTGTTAATAATTGGATAAATGTGATCACAGTTTGATTTTATTACCAAAACAGTAACTGTATGACGAATGACAGATATTAAAAAACAGGACCAATTCCTGGATATTTTAGAAAAAAATATTGGGATAATTATCAAAATTTCAAGGGCATATGCCAAGACTGCTCATGACAAAGAAGATCTGATTAATGACATTACTCTTGAACTATGGAAATCATTTGGACGATTCAAGGGGCATTCCAAAATATCAACCTGGATTTATCGCGTAGCGTTAAACACATCAATGAATTATAAACGTAAAAAGAAAAATGACAGATTGATTTTCCTGGACGATCTAAAACAAATTGATAATCTGAGTTGGTTAATTGAGCAATCTGACTCATCACAATCTGAAATCCTTTATAGATGCATTGATGAGTTAAATGATATAAATAAAGCAATAATTCTGCTTTACCTTGACGGCAATTCACATGATGAAATAGAACAGCTTGAAAAAGAATAATAGCAAACAACCAATACTATTTCAGGCTGAATTGAACTCAGACTTCAAGGACCTGACTTATCATGAAGATGATTAATTTCAATCAGACGCTGTTACAAGAAAAAAAGTTATTTTTATATCAAAATAACAAAGGTCCAAACCTGAATTGACCAATAATTATCGGGATTTCGACATATTTTTAATTACTGTATTGTTCAGGGATTCATTAATTATGGATCAAATAAAAATTTCTTCCGGAATAAACCAGGTGTGATAACACTTAAAAACCTATTCTAATTGTCATGAATTTAATCAATCAAAAACTTAAAGTTTCCGAGAAAATCGGTTACGCACTTGGAGACGGGGCTGCAAATATAGCCTGGCGGGGTGTGTCAACATTCTTATTTATCTTTTATACCGATGTATTTGGAATAAACCCTGCTGCTGTGGGGTTGCTTATGCTGATTGCCCGGTTCGGTGATGGAATTGTCGACATTATAATGGGTATAATCTGCGACAGGACAAATTCAAAATATGGCAAATTCCGCCCCTGGATTTTATGGACAGCCATTCCTCTGGGAATTGCATTATCTCTGCTGTTTACAGCTCCTGATTTAAGTCCGACAGGGAAAATAGTTTATGCCTATGCCACCTATCTGTCATTCTTTATTATTTACACTGCGAATAATATACCCTATGGTGCATTAATGGCTGTAATGACAGGCGACGACAAAGAACGCACAAGTCTGGGTTCATATCGTATGGTTGGAGCATTTACAGGTGGTATGGTGGTTCAGGGAGCTTTATTGTTTTTAGTGGCTCACTTTGGCAATATTAACCCTGCTATTGATGTCAGCAAACTGGAATCGAGAAAATATGAGGTTACCGTATCGACCAATGAGGATGTAAAAAATGTGAACATCAAAACCAAAGCCGGAATTGCCCTTTTTAGCTGGGCTGATGAAGCAATTGACGACAACACAAATGTTCCTACCAAAGGTAAAAGCTTTTCAATGGAAGCGAATAAAAAATACTCTTTTATAGTATCCGGAGAAGAAAATCTTGAAGCCGAAACAATTACTATCATTGACCAGAAGAGAGGCTATACCAATTCTATTTATCTTTTGTCGGTTTTCCTATCATTGTTCCTGATGGTGACATTTGCCATGACAAAGGAACGCGTTCAGCCTCCCAAAGAACAAGAGACAAATCTGGGAAGGGATCTGAAGGACCTCATCAGAAACAGGCCATGGATTGTACTTCTTTTCATTGGATTGCTTTTCAATGTTTACAATTCGATAAAACAAGGCATCGTAGTCATCTATTTTTCCCATTATTTGCATAACCAGCTGCTGGCCGCATCATTTATGGTTGGATTAATGCTGGCTTCAATAGCAGGTGCTATGATAACATCTCCCCTGGGTAAACGATACGGGAAACGTAATCTGTTCATATGTGCCTTGATTTTCTCCGGTGCGGTAAATGCTTTAATGTATTTCTGCAAACCCGGAGACACAGTTGCCATTTTCACCATCGGAATTATCTCCGAGTTTGGAGCAGCTATATTCCCAACCTTATTCTTTGCGATGCTCGGTGATGCTGCCGATTATTCAGAATATAAGAACGGTCGCAGGGCTACCGGACTTGTATACTCGGCCGGTTCTTTTGCCACCAAGTTCGGAGGAGGCATTGCCCTTGCAATTATTGGATTCGTGCTGGAAGCATTCCATTACAAAGGACAGGATGCAGTTTCCATCCAGGGGGCGGTTCCGGGTATCGTTATGCTGATGAGCTGGATACCAACAATTGTAGCTTTGATCGCCGCCGGTGTTATGACTCTTTATCCATTAAATCAAAAGAAAATGGATATTATCACCACTGAATTAACCAGTAGAAGGTCAAATGAACTTGCAAAACAGCAATAATTATATGTCATATTAAGGAAAATCGATTATAAAAAAATAAGAACCATGAAATTCGGACACTTTGATGAT
>JBGOZX010000317.1:0-2554 GCA_041480425.1 Bacteroidia bacterium | reverse complement strand
CTTCTTTGATCTTTTCCGATAAAGAGAAATGGTGCGTGAACATTTTTCTGAAATCATCTTTCCTGAATCGGATAATACTTGCCATAATCAGATATTTTTAGAATAAATTAATGTGTTATCTGGATAATTTGTAAACAATTTCCTTTATATGTTGAGCCCATTCCCAGTGGGACTTTTCTTTTGTAAATGTCTGGTACGGGATGACTCTGTCTATTGTCAGTGTAACAGAGGAATTCCTTTGTTTCATCATTTCCCTGGGCAGGAGAACAGTTTCAATGTACATTTTAATGCCAAGAAATTTTCTAAGGTTAGCGACAATGTAAAAGAGATTTGAATTTCTTCCACTGATATGTACCGGAATAATATCTCTTTTATACTGAACTGCTTTCGTGATAAAGCTTTTTTGCCATACAGGATCGGAAATCACTCCTTTTTTGCGCCGCGATACTTCCCCGGATGGGAAAATCATTATCTGGGTATCCGATTCAAAAAGATCATTCAGCTTTTCTGCAGTTTCCCTGGTGTTCTTTCCGAATACATTTATGCCAAGCAAAAGAGGCTTTAGATTAGGTATCCGGTTAAGCAGTTCATTTGACGGAGTAATGATTTCCGGAAAGAATTTATAGATCATGCATAAAAAGGCAAGGGCATCAATCCCACCAACAGGATGATTAGCTGCAAAGACAAACCTTCCTGATGATGGTATATTTTCCTCACCATTGATTTTCACAATTACTTTCCAATTCTTCAGGACATCATTAAGAAACGGTACCCCTGTTTTATTACGGTTGTTATTAATTGCAGCATTCATCTCATCCTGGCGGATGAATTTTTCTATTCCTTTAATAATAAAGCCAGGAAGCGATTTAAGGAATGCCGAATTGCTACTCCTGAATTCTTTCTCTATATCAATTACATTATCCGCCTCTTCCATCATAAAATGCCTAAAGGAAAACAGGGATTAGGAACAGAAGCGCCACCAGGCCAACGGATCCGATAATCATTCCTGCATTGATTTTATAGTTTTCGACTTTGATGATTTTATCCATCGGAACTGACAGCTGGCCATTTTCAATTTTTACTGATGATAAAGGGGCAGCATAAATATGGACCTGACGATTTTTCTTAATTACTTCAGGTTTATAAATTATTCCTGCGAACAGATTGCCTGCGGCGGGAACCGGCTTAACGATCCATGTACTGTCCTCAGCATGAAAATAATAAAGGTTTTTCCAGCTTGGGGTTTTAGAAATCTGATCCGGAGGTACATTTTTTGTGGTAACACAGCTGGAAAGTATGAATAGCAGTATAATACCAAGTTCGAATGAAAATAATCCTGGTAAGGTTTTGTTAATTGTCATTAATTAAATGTTTTTGTCTCGCTTTTTCAAGTCCCCCCGGGGATGGATTTAGGGAGAGATCATTCTACTATTTCTGCGTCATCAAATTTCTGTGATTGAATGTTAACCCGGCGGTGCTGGACTCTGTGAACACCCTTGCTGCCAAAGAATCCCCAGCCGCCGCTTCCCAGGAGGAATCCCAGTGCGTAGAGTCCGCCGTTATTGTTTGGTGCATACATTGTAATCTCTTTGTTGAAAAGCATTCCTATAAAGTCGAATGGAGCAATAAATCCATGCCATAATCCTCCGAAGAATCCATACCTGTGTCCTGTCAGACATTGATCAACAACCTCATTTTTAGCACATCCTGTTATAATAACAATGGCCAGAAGAGTAAAAATGATCAGGAAATATTTTTGTTGTGCAAGTAATTTCATTTTAAGGATTTTAATATTGATTTTTTACATCAGAAAAGAGTCCCGTCAACCGGCTGACCTGAGTATTTCTTTTCGTGATCTATAAGCCACTTTTTCTTTTCAAGCCCGCCGCCGTAGCCAACCAGATTTCCATCAGAACCAATAACCCTGTGGCATGGAATAATGATAGCTATACGGTTCGATCCGTTTGCATTTGCCACTGCCCTTACAGCTCCGGGTCTATTTATTGACCTGGCTTGTTCGAGATAGGAGATTGTTATACCATAAGGGATTTTTTTAAGTGCATTCCAGACAGTCTGCTGAAATTCAGTTCCGGGAGTAATTATTGGGATTGAAAATTCTTTCCTTTTTCCTTTGAAGTATTCTTTTAATTGTTTTTTCAGGGTTCTCAGGTGCTTGTTGCTGCCTGATTTGACTGTTTCATTAAATGTCAGGGCGAGCTTGTTGAATTCAGATTCGAGGGCCGGTCTGCTTGTGAATTCAAGAAGGCAAATTCCCTCCTTTGTGGCAGCGGCTGCCATTTCTCCGAGAGGAGTTTCTATTATAGTGGTTTTGATCATAATAAGTACAAATACCTTTTAACCACGAGTTACACGGAGTGGGCTCGGAGTTACACTGTTTCACCCCTTCACCCTTTCACCCTCTCTTAAGTTTTTTTTGCCGCAAACCTCTCTGATGTAGATTTAATATACCTTATTTTCCTGAACCTCATAGCTGACCAGTCATCATCGATTGTCACCAGACGGATACCAAAAAATTCCAGATCGTTCAATGCTT
>JBGOZX010000316.1:0-2578 GCA_041480425.1 Bacteroidia bacterium | reverse complement strand
GATATTTTGTAAATTTATAGATGTACTCAAGGTGGTAATGACATCGTTTCTTGTCTCTATAGTGATGTATTTCATGTATTTAACCTAAAAACTATAAGCAATGCCAGTATTAAAAGCTATTGAGATCATGGCATCATCACCCAGGAGCTGGGAAAATGCAGCAAACACTGCTGTAAAAACCGCAGGGAAAACAGTCAAAGGTATCCGTTCAGTGTATGTTCAGGATATGAGTGCAGTGGTAAAGGGCAATAAAATTGCAGAATACCGTGTCAATGTTAAGATAACATTCGAAGTTATAAACTGATTATTTGATAAAATTCAGGTCCCGGGATTCTCCGGTTTTTCCTCTTCACTTGTTTTTTTCCTGATATTTTCAGCCAGATCCTCGAGCTTATCAGCGGCTTTACCGGCCAGCTTTTTCCCTAATTCCTTAGCTTTTGATAGTTTTTCCTTCACTTCCTCTTCTGTCTTATCGCCAAATGAATCAAGCTTTTCTTTCAGGTTTGCATTTTTAAGATCCTCCACTTTATCCTCAACATAGTCTCCGGCTTTTTCAAAGGCTTCAGTAACAGATTCAAAGGGTTTAGTATTTTTTAATTTTTCAACATTCTCCTCGATGAAATCATCCGCCTTGTCAACAAGCTTTTTTGCCTTATCCAGTAAACCTTCCTCCTCAGGTTTTACAGGTTCTTTTTTCGTATTATCTTCCATATTATCAGGTATTTATTAGATAAATAAATTTAATATACAAGAATTTAATAATTTTTGCAGTAAAGATAATAAATAATTAACCCTTATAATCTTAAACATGTTTTAACCTGAACAGGTATTCTTCCGTATGATCTGGAGTTGTTGCCACAGGCGGGCATAATATCATTATGGTCGGGACACCCTGATCCGTCTAAACAATGCTTGCCAAAAGAATTCTTATACTATGGAACTGATTGATTGTATTATTGAATTGAATTTCTAAAATGGTACTCCAATACTCACTCCTCCCCATGGCATAATAATTGGGGAAAATTCACTTTTACCAATATAGAGAAGATAACCTGGCACCCTGATTATAATGTTGCTGCCTTTAAATTCATATCCGAATGCAATAAATGGCTGAAAGTTAATATCAGAACTTCCCCTGGAATAGCATTTGTCTTGAATTGTCACGCCAAATTCAGTGATTATGTGATGTTTTTCCTCTCCAAAGGCGTATCCACCATAAATTGGAAACCTGAAATTATATTCCAGGATCCTCCCATATTGCCAGATAAATAAAGAATTAATATTTCCCATTCCTGCCCCCAGGCCAAGATGAAATTTCTCAGACAGAAATCGTTCATAAGATAAATCGAAGTAATAATAGGATTTCCCTGCCAGTTCCAGAACAATTGCATTCTTTTTGTATTGAGAGAAACTGTCCGGACAGATTGCTGAGAACACAGCAATCCACAGGATGAATATTACAATTCTCTTTTTAAAAGAATTATTAGTTATTCCCATTTACTTATCAGATTAATGGAAAGTTACGAAATTCTATAAATTTGATCTCAGGGGTATTCCCAAACTTAAACACCTTCAACATTTCAACTTCTTCAACCCTCTTCAACGTTTTACTGGTGTCTTTTATCTTCCCTGGAGGTGGTAACCACTGGCGGGCATAATATAATTATTTTATGCGAACCCACAGCAACCACTAACCGCCCTTCAAAGTTGAAAAAATTAACTCCGTTACATGAAAACAAACATTCTGGTCGCCAAGTAACCAAAGAATGATCCAAAAAGGCAAAGAACTGCACCCAGACTTTTGATGAATACAGATATAATCTTGATATTGATTCGTTTTCGGAATCGTACAATCATGAATGACATGATATAAAACCAAATTATGCTTCCAAAAGAAATGAAGAATGCATAGCAAATACTGATTATCAAATGAAAATATGCCGGGTATGTAGTCTGGTCTTGCTGATGATCTTTGCTTTCCAATTTTTGAAAATTGTCACATTGCTCAATTGACAAAACTTTTGAGTTATCTATTTTTCTGCCTTCAATTTTACTTATTTCCTTTACATTCTGGTCCATTTTGCCTGCCAGCCCACCTGTATGCAATCCCAGGGATGCTATTAATGAAATCACGAAAAATGATGATGAAAGCACTCCGATAAATAAAGTTGGATTAAGGAAGTTAATCATAAATCCTGTAATAAAAGCTCCCTTTCCTTTTTTTTGAATCTTTTCAGTGAGATGGCTTTTATCTTCAAGATTTTCAATATCTATTTTTGTCCTTATAATCCTGTATCCTAAATAGAAAAAAAATACTGAACCAACTGCAAATATATAAGGGATGGCCGGTTTGTATAAAGCATAAAGTTTTGCCAAACCAAATACCGCAATAAAGACATACAAAAAATCAGCAATAGAAGCTCCAATGCTCACTAAAAGACAGTAATGCAGTCTCCCTTTGAGCGCATTGGAAGTAATAAGGACACTGATAGGACCTGCAATTGGCATCGAGAAAATAAAACCTGCCAATAAACCGGCAACCGATATGGTAAAGATACTTTCTATCATGAAACGTTTT
>JBGOZX010000315.1:0-2588 GCA_041480425.1 Bacteroidia bacterium | reverse complement strand
GAAGAGATAGTAACAAGCGGAACTTTCAGTGTCGATGCAGCAGCCCAGCTTGAAGGTAAGCCCAGTATGATGAATTCAGGTAATGGAGAAACTTCTTCAATGCCTGGAATGATTATGCCGGGTGATACGAAACCTGATAACGATACAAGTATGACAGGGATGAATATGTCAAAACAAAAGAAATGATAACTGGCCATTTGTTGATTACTGCAAAAGCCGGATATCTTGTCACCGGCACTAAAACCATCATCAGGATGGTCATATTTGCAGCAACAACTAATCTTGAATAAAGAAAAAAGGCCGGTTCAATCCGGCCTTTTCTTTTATTCTTTTTTACTGGTACTCAGACCAAAAGGCAGGTAAAGAGGACAAAATCCCAGCAGACTTGTCACAACAAAGACTCCTGCAAGGATTAAAAGTATAACTGCCAGAGTGCCTGAAATTACATGTGTAAAATACAGGACTAAAATTATGACTGCAACCAGTATCCTGATTACTTTGTCGACAGTTCCCATGTTCTTTTTCATTTTTACGAATATTAAGTTTGTACAATTATTATCAGTCTGATTTTTTTGCAATTGCCATAGCTGCAATAGTCCCGTCAGCTACTTCAAAATTACACATTTTTCAACTGGTAAAACTACCCTTTCAAACTTCGCTACGGTTATTTCGTCCGTTGAAATGATTTTTATTCAATCTGACTACTTGCATCACAATTAGTTCTTAAGTAAAACATCTTTTATTACTTTTTCAAAAGTTTGTTTTGGCAAAGCTCCCTTTGCTGCCTGCGGCTGTCCTTCCTTTGGAATGAAAAGCAATGTCGGTATACTCTGAATACCAAAAACAGAAGCCAGTTCCTGTTCCTCCTCAGTATTTACCTTATATATCATTATTTGTCCGGCATATTCCCGGGCCAGGTCTTCAAGTACAGGAGCTACCATTTTGCATGGCTGGCACCAGTCAGCATAAAAATCAACTATTGCAGGAAGGGTTCCTTCATATTTCCATTCCTTATTTGTTTCGTAATTGAATACTTTTTCTTTAAAATCCTTTGTAGTAAGATGTACCGTTTGTTTGATTGCTGTTTCCATGGTATATTAATTTATTAATTAACTTTTTGATATCAAATGATGCCGCAAAGATAAATATAGTTATTCTAAATCGCAATAGTATCACCTAAATCTTTTTAATATCACTATTTTTATTATTTTTGCATCCTGAATACATTGATTATGGGAGCAATATTTAAAAAGGAATTATCAGAAGAACAGTTAAATGAACTGTTCCAGAGCGATGAGAAATGTTTTGAGTTCCTTGCAGATGTAAAATGGGAGCATGGATTTACCTGCCGGAAATGCGGCAATACTAATTATTGTCCCGGGAAAACTCCCTATTCAAGAAGGTGTACAAAATGTAAAACCGAAGAATCAGCAGCTGCAGGAACAATTTTTCATAACTGCAAATTCCCGGTTCACAAAGCATTCTATATAGCTTACAATGTCTGCAAAGGGAAAGAGGATCTCTCAACCTATGAGTTTGCACGCCGGTTATCTCTCCGGCAAATGACTTGCTGGAATTTCAAAACTAAAATCAACCATGCAATTCAACAAATGGATTCTTTGACTGAAAATGAAAGAATGTCAATACAAAAAATTTTCAGGTAAATTTAACCGGCTCTCTACAAAGAAATACATGGCATCAATTTTCATCTGATCTTCATTATTATCAAATACCTTTGTTAATAAAATGAAAAGGGTTTTCCCTTAAATTGATTAATATCAATCAATTAGTTGATTTACAAGAGAAAGAAGGGATTATTAAAGTCAAAAAAAAAATGAAGAGGCTGAGGTTCATAATTATTATTTGTGTGCTGATATTGTTTGCAGGGCACAAAGGATTTGCACAGTCTAACACCCAGCAGATTGATACTCTGAAATTAAAAGAACAGAAAAGACAATCTGCAGGAAATGAGAATGAGCAGAATGCAAAAGGTAACGGAAACAATCAAACCGTGAACAGGTATGGTTATCAGACTGCCAAACGGGTAAGAAGCGGTCGCCCGGATATGACAAGAGCAAGAGGGGCACGTCCTCCATCAATTGTAAGACCATCAGGATCAGGAATACCAAAAGGTGTTGGTAAACCCGGTGGAGCTGGCCGCAAAGGCGGAAGATAAATTTGAAAAGAGGAATATATTTCTAAAATGCCGATATCCCGTATTATATATAAAATCTTATTCCTGTTGTTACTGCCGTCAGGTGTTCTGGCACAGACTGGCACTCATTCTTTATATGTTACCGATTCATCAAAAACAGAATCCAAAGTTGTACGGCATTCATTATACACAGGGGCAGGATATGGGAGTAACATGATCTATCTTGGTTCAACCATTTCTCAGAATCAGCCTTACGGATACGGGAACTTAACCTATGGTTTTAAAAATCAATTTTACGCATCCGCATCAGCGGTTCATCTTTCCGGATTAAATCCATTCTTTTCATTTTATATCGGAGCATTAAATTATAGCCATGTTTTTAATAATTGGTTTGATATTTCAGCAGGTGTTAACAGGTATCAGGTGGTTCCGT
>JBGOZX010000314.1:0-2630 GCA_041480425.1 Bacteroidia bacterium | reverse complement strand
GTTGCCATTTTTTTGTTATTTGGTTTTTTATATAGCATATTATGTGTTTTTGATCTTAATCAAACTGATTTGTTCAGAGCTTTTAGTTGTCCTATTTTAATTGAAAGCTCTCAACATCGATAAAAAATAACAGTGTTTTGAGAACAGGTAAGATTCTATTTATTAATAAGAATTTATCTCATGATTGAATATTCTATTACTCTTATTGTTGTAGCGGGAACGGTCTGAAATCTTTCTCCTTTTTTTAAATTAACCTCTCTCCAGGCCGGATTGGTGTCCTTTTGATTTTTGCCTGCAAGCTCCCATGTCTGACTGATTGACTCTGTTTTATACCCCTCAATATCCGTAGATACTTTTTGGGCAATATCTGATTTGTTCAGGATATAAACATATAATTTATTATCCTTTGGTGAAAAGCTTGCAAATGAACGTATATGTGTAGTTGAACTTGTTTTTACCATCAGGTCTCCAATGAATTCTCCCCAAATTCTTAATCCCAGTCCGTTTGCATTAAGGTTGCCGTTTCTATCCAGAGCGTCAAATGAACTATTCTTTTTCGAAATATTGCTTATCCAACGCGTGTTCCAAAAACAGGAGAATGCAATTTTAGGTTCCAGTAATTGTTCACCAGTAATTTCAAAATTTGCCAGGTTGGTACCCATATCATTAATAAATGACCATTTCCCCTCCCAGTCAAATGGGCCATATTCGGCTATAATCAGACGAAGCTTTTGCTTATCTTCCGGAGAGGCGTATTTTTCAATAGCATTTACCGCTGTTTTAATAAGCAAGTTTAAATCCTGTACAGTATCGCTATATGTTTTGTACCCGGCTTTATAATTCAAAATCGGGTAATTGCTTATACATACATCGTCGATATAACCTGCACAGGTAGTCAACACTGTTTCCCAGAATTCGTCCGATTTACTGTTTGGGATAATATGGATTGAAGGGTCGACTGCTTTCATTGCTTTGGAAAAATCCACTACATCTCTGGCATAGATTTCTGCGGTTGAGTTTTTATTTTCAGGTCCCCAGCTCTCGTTCCCGATCATCCAGTATTTAACATTATATTTCTTTTTAATATTGGCATATTTTACCCATTCTACGGCATGTTCAACCATTTGTTCTTTTGTTGACCATGTGCAATTCTCAGGATAGTCGATAAGGTATTCGTCAGCAGCCACTACCAAAACCGGTTCTGCTCCCACTTCATTGCATAATTCCATAAACTCATCGAAGTCCAGAACATCGTATTTAAATTCGGAATAGTTATTTTTTAGCATTGATCCCCTGCCCCCTACTGCTTCTTTTCCGGTACGTGCAAGTGTTGGCATAGATTTTTCATAAGGCTTGCGCGAAAAGAAGTAAAAGTCTGACTTATTCCCTCCTGGATACCTTAAAAATTTCACTTTCATCTCCTTTAAGGCTTCTGCCGTACTTCTTTTGGGTTTTAAATATTTATCATCATCAATAAAATAATCCAGATTTATACCTATAGGATATTCTGAAACGTCATTAAGGACTGAATCAGGACAAATTGAAATCTTAATAATACTACTGTCTTGAATTGTCAGGGAAAGTATGGGATATGTTGTCAAAGTAATTAACAATATAACTACGGAAAGGCATTTTATTTTGTATTTCATACGAATTTCAATCAGTTATAAGTCAATATATTCTGCAAACAAAAAGATAACAATAGGTCTCAGAGCCAGTCCTACTTTATATTGAACCGGCTCTGAGAAAACCTAAGTTTTTCGGATTAATATCCGGGATTCTGGGTCAAATTTGGATTTCTGTTTCTTTCATCCTGAGGAAGCGGATATAAAAGATCACGCGGAGCCTCAGCCGGATATCCCAAATCGTTCATTGTGGTTATTGCTCTACCGGTCCGTAAAAGATCATACCACCGATAACATTCAAATGCCAGTTCGAGTCTTCTTTCCAATAAGACAGCATCGAGAACAGCTGCTTTTGTAGTTAGATTTTTAACTCCTAAATTAACACGGTCACGAACCAACTTCAGGTCAGTCAGAGCACCATTAATATCACCGAGTTCATTCTCAGCTTCGGCTCTCAGAAGAATAGTTTCTGTCAGCCGTATGACATAAAAATGGTCGCTACTTGACCATCCACCGGGATGTCTAAATTTGTTGACAAAAGGAACCATTGTTCCATAGATAGGATCGACCCAATTCCCTGTAACATCTTCAAACATTATTGATGAATGAAGACGGATTGAATCACCCTCAGCTCTGAATGCATCAATGAGGTCAACAGTCGGAGTATTAAATTTTCTCCAGGTATCGCCGGTAGTTGATGGAGGACACCAGAGCTGGAATAACCATGTAGTTGCAGAGGGTTGTTCATATTGAATCTCAAAAATAGATTCCGAATTGTTATAATGATCTCCGTCAAAGAGTTGATCATAACTGGGAAGAAGTGAATATACATTGGAAGAAATAACTTCATCACAATATTCTTTCACTTTACTCCAATCAGCAGGACTTTTTGTTGCATAAACCTGAGCAAGCAGAGCATAAGCTGCACCCTGGGTTGCGCGACCTCCTTTTTGCGTTGAAACATCTGCCCTGGGTAAGACACCTATGCAATATTCAAGATCTTTG
>JBGOZX010000313.1:0-2759 GCA_041480425.1 Bacteroidia bacterium | reverse complement strand
ATGTAAATGGTAAATAACAATGTCGGTTTTTTGGCAAATAAGAATGCTGATATTTTAGCAATTAGCAATGTTGGTTTTTTAGCAAATAAGAATGTAGGTTTTTAAAATCTTTCCCCTTTCCCTGTTGAAACATTTTTATTAAAAGTAAATCGGTACTTATCAGGATTGATTTACTGATTTGTCAGGATAATTTCTGTAATCTGGTTATTTTAATACTATTAACTAACCAACAGCAATTATCTTATGAGAAAATTAATGCAGAAGTTGATTATGTATTATGAAATACACAAGTTAAAAAGAGAAGGGTTAAAAACTGCACAGATAAGCAGACGCCTTGTTTTGGATTATAGAACCATTAAAAAATATCTTGCTATGAGCGAACAGGAGTACCAGGACTTTCTTGAGGTTCAATCAATCCGGCATAAAATACTGGCTCCCTATGAGGATTATGTAAAAGCCAGGTTGGAAGATTGCGAAGATGCTTCGGCAGCCCAGATTCACGACTGGCTCAAAGAACATTTTGAGGATCTTATTGATATAAATGCCAAGACGGTCTTCAACTTTGTGCTGCATGTTAGAAATAAACACGGAATACCCAAGCCCTTCAATCACCGGGACTATACACAGGTAGACGAGTTACCATATGGAAAACAGGCACAGGTAGATTTTGGTGAATATAACATGACAAACGACGAAGGTAAACGTAAGAAAGTCTATTTTTTATGTATTGTACTCTCTCGCTCACGATATAAGTATGTATGGTTCTCAGAGAGGTCCTTTACAACACTTACAACCATAGCTGGACATGACAGAGCTTTTCAATACATCGAGGGTATTGTCTTCGAAATCGTGTATGATCAGGATACATTGTTGCTTGTTGATGAAAACAAAGGAGATTTGATATTAACTGAAGCCTTCCGCAAGTATGCTGATTACAGGAGATTTAAACTACATTTTTGTCGGAAATCTGATCCCGAGAGTAAAGGTAAAATAGAGAACGTGGTAAAGTATGTCAAATATAACTTCCTGCGTGGAAGAACTTTTGTTAATATCGATACACTGAACGGGCAGTGCATGGCCTGGCTCAGCCGGACAGCCAATGCAAAAGTTCATGCTGTCACACATAAAATACCTTATCAGGAATGGCTGATTGAAAAAACCTATTTGAGACCTGTTATGGACTCTTTCAAGCCGGAAAGTATATTAGGGAGTTATAATGTAAGAAAAGACAATACAATCTCCTTTAAAGCCAATTTTTACAGGGTTCCTGTGGGGACCTACAGACCTCCCAAAACCACTGTATGGACTGAAGTAACCGATGATGACCGGCTGATCATTTATGATACCGGTAACAACAAGATTGCATCACATAAGCTTTACTGCGGAAAAGGAAAAACAATAGGTGGCAGTAATTATAAAAGAGACTTCTCTTCAGGCATTGATAAGCTTATAGATGATTTATCCGGTCAGTTCGCCAATCCCGATCAGACTAAAGAATATCTTCTTCAGATACGTCATGATAAGCCCCGGTACATAAGGGATCAGCTTCAGCACATTAAAAAACTTGCCGGGATCTATGACAAACAGGTAATGAATCAGGCGATGGTTTTTTGCATCGAAAACAGAATCTACCGGGCAACAGACCTGGAAAGCGTGGTAAAAAAGATCCATTCCCGGCAAAACCAGGAAACTACCATTAATCTGCCCATTGTTATTGATACGATAAATCGGACAGCCTATAAGATCGTTCCTAATAAAAGTGACATATCAGATTATCAATCATTAATGAACTAAGCCTATGGAAACAAAAACACAAGCTCTTAAAGAGTATGCCGGCCAGCTCAGGTTAACCGGAATACAGAATCAGGTAGAAGAGCTGATCCGAACCGCAGTGGAAGAAAAATGCAGCTACCTCGATTTTTCCTTAAGATTACTGGAAACCGAAATCAACCAGAGACGCCAACGTGACCTGGAGCAAAGGAACAAAGGAGCAAAACTGCCAGTCAATCATGACTTGGATCACTACGATTACTCGTTTATTAATGGCATCAGTAAGCAGCAATTAAATCAGTTGAGAGAATGCCTGTGGCTGGAGCAAAATTTTAACGTCGTATTGATGGGCCCTTCCGGAACCGGAAAGACATTTATTGCAGCCGGCCTTTGTAATGAGGCCCTTAAAAAAGGGTACAAAGCTTACTTCCGATCAATGGAGCAAATCAATGAAACCCTTATTATGAAAGATATCACCAGATCGGCTCTTATTGAGTACAATAAGCTTCTCAAAGCCCATCTACTCGTTATTGATGATATTATGATGTTTGCCCTTGAGAAGAAGCAGGCGGTACAGCTTTTTAATTTTATCAATCACCTGCATGAGCGGGCTTCATTTATTGTGACAACAAATAAAAGTCCTGAAGACTGGGTCAAAATGCTTGATGATGAAGTTATTGCAACAGCCCTGCTGGACAGGATACTGTATAGGTGTGAGGTGGTTAGGTTATCCGGGAAAAGTTATCGCTTACAAAACCGGAAAACCATTTTTAATTGAGCCTTTGTTCTTTGATTTTTTTTTATATGTTTGAATTGGGAAAAGGGACATTCTTAATTGCTATTTTTCCTACATCCTTATTTGCCAATTTTCCTACATTGTAAGTTGCCGCTTACATATGTAAATCCGTAAACGAAATCAAAAATAATTAATACACCTTAATATAGAGGTTTTTGCCTGTTAATTAGCCACTTAAATGGCATATTTAGGT
>JBGOZX010000312.1:0-2787 GCA_041480425.1 Bacteroidia bacterium | reverse complement strand
ATAATCCGTTCTGAATATAAAGGAAAACATAAAAATAATTTCAAATTTTAACAGCTTCCAGTTTAGTTAAAAATAGAATAATATAGCCAATCTTGTTAAACCAGAATAATATGAAATCAAGACTTTTGTTTTTGTCAATCTTTGCATTAAGCTTTATTATTGGATGTAACCGAAGTGGTATTAAACCAAATACCTCAACACCTCCGTTTATCATCGATTCACATGTCCATTATGAAGCCACCGATGCCTGGGAAAAATCATTTCTGGAAATCTATACTCGTCATAATGCAATGGCCTGTCTGCTTGTGTCGATGAAAGACCTTGACCGTGGTATTCAGTTCGCTAAAGCTCATCCGGAAAGAGTAATCCCCTATGCTGCGATTGAAATAGACAGTCCTTCTGTGATCAAAGATATCATTAAGGCAAAGGCTATGGGATTCAAAGGATTGGGTGAGTTGTTTGCCACGAATCAGTGGAATTATGATGATCCTAAGTACGATTCAATATGGACTATGGCAGAGAAACTTGGCATGCCTGTGGCGCCCCATACCGGAATCTTATTCAATGGTTTGATGGCACGGATGCGTCCCGGTTATCTTGCTACGATAGCATCAAAACATCCTGAACTTGTTATCCATGCCGCTCATTTCGGAAATCCCTGGTATGAGGAAGCAGGTGAAGCAACCCGCCGGAATGCAAACCTCTATTTCGATTTGTCCGGTTCATCTCTTATAAAAAAAGATAATGATCCGGCTTACTGGTTGCAATTCCTCTGGTGGACACCATACCTTGGGAAATCCCATATGCCGAAGGATGCAGTACCTGCCTTTGAGAAAATTGTCTTCGCTTCCGATGAGGGTCCGGAAGAACTTGAGGCTAATATCATAAGATTCAACAAGATGCTCGATGCCTGCGGCGTTTCAGAGGAGACAAGGGCTAAATGCTATGGTCTTACCATTGCCAGAATTCACGGAATTCAGGTTAAGACATCCAGGTAATAAGTCGGGCACTACTGATATATCCCGGGGTGTTAAATTGTCAGGATAGAAGAAATTCTATTGCAGAGACAAAGTAGTCTAAAAAATTGTCAACTCTTGCGCAAATGGAATTATAGAAGCATTATTCTGCTGGGTATATATTTAATTCAATGGCGATTATTCTTAATAATCTTATTACAAAATAGCATAAATTTCTTGCTTATACGATTCTATTTTAATCATTTTTGTTAATCTGATGTTGGGTGTTTTGATTTTTTACTTTTAACTTTTAACTTTCTGCTTTTAACTTTTGCCTTGTACTTATGGATGTTATTTCTTTAACAAGGAAACTGTTGTCTTTTAATACTGTAAATCCCCCTGGTAATGAGGAAGAAATTGCAAAATTTGTCGGAGGTATACTTGCCGGGCATGGTTTTAAAATCGAATATCCGGTTTTCGAAGACAACCGCTTACATCTTATAGCAGAAAAGGGATTATCTTCAGAAAGACCACCAATAGTTCTTTCAGGTCACTTTGATACTGTTCCGCTTGGAAAAAAAAGTTGGAGCTTCGATCCTTTTACGGGTGAGGTAAATGATGGCAAGATATTGGGTCGGGGTTCAAGTGATATGAAAGGGGGACTGGCTGCAATGATTTTAGCTTCGATCGAGGCATTTGGTGAAACTCCTCCGGCTGGAGGAATAAGGCTCATTTTTTCTGCAGGAGAAGAATTGGGCTGTCAGGGAGTATCAAAGCTTATCAAAGAGAAGAGAGGACTTGGTGAAGCCAGTGCTATAATTGTTGGTGAACCTACAGCAAACCTGCCTGTTACTAGTCACAAAGGCGCTCTTTATTTAAAGGTTATCACCTCCGGCAAAACTGCTCATTCATCGATGCCTGAATTAGGAGTTAATGCTATTTATAAAGCCGTCAGATCAATTATGAAAATAATAGATTTTAATTTTGAGGCTCAGCCAGATCCGTTACTTGGTTATCCGACATTAAATGTGGGCATGATAAGTGGTGGCATGAATATTAATTCAATACCTGATCATGCCGAATTTACTATAGATATCAGATCAACTACAAAGGTTGACCATAGTAAAATACTTAACAAACTTATGAGAGAAATTGGTGATGAAACAATGATTGAAACACTGGTTGATCTTAAACCTGTTTTCACTTCAGAAAATGATCCATTTGTTCAAATAGTGTATGATGTATGCAAAGTTGAAAGAATGAGGAATGGATTTCCAAAGGCACTTCCTTATCTTACTGACGGATCGGTATTGCAAAAACTTTACAATGATGCACCTACTGTAATTCTTGGTCCGGGTCAACCTGAGATGGCCCACCAAATTGATGAGTTTTGCTATCTTGACAAACTGGCACAGGCTGTAAATATTTATAAGAATATTATCCTAAAATGGAGGTAAATAAATGACTGAATATCCTGATAAAATAAATAACGAAGATCATCTTGAAGAGCTCTTATCAAGACCTGGTGCTGAACTTACCAAAATGTTTTCACGAGCGAAAGGAGACATAATGTTTTTAGGTATCAGCGGTAAGATTGGCCCTTCTCTGGCAAAAATGGCAAGAAGAGCTTGTGAGAACACGGGGGAAAAAAAACGTATTTTGGGAGTTGCACTTCAAATAGATCCTGAACAGCAGAAGTGTTTTGGTAAAATGGGAATTGAAACCATTCAGGGTGATCTCCTGGACAAAGACTTTATTGAAAGTCTTCCGGCTTTCAGGAATATCTTCTTCCTGGCCGGGATGAAATTCGGTTCTGTTGAAAACCTTCCTT
>JBGOZX010000311.1:0-2867 GCA_041480425.1 Bacteroidia bacterium | reverse complement strand
AGTTGATGCTTGGAAAACTCATCGGAATAACAAAAACAGTAAAATAAATTGGCAGTTCACAAACAAGGAGGCAAGAGTCAAATTGAAAAAACTGTATCCGTCAATTTGTAATTAACATAACACTAGTATGGTTTTACCTTATAACTAAATCTGTTTGATCCAACCAGGTTTGTTAAAGAGACACCATTTACAAATACCATCGCAGTACCTGTTCCCATATTATTAGGGTATTTGAATTTTATAGGACCTGAACCATCAAGATAAACATCACTCTTCCAGAGCAATGTCGGTCTGAATTGATATTCGGGAACTAATTCAACCTGTTCCTTAGTTGGTATATAATACTCAACTTCTGAACGGAATAATTTTATTTGTTTTAATTGATTATCAATAGTTTTTGATTCATCATTGGGATCAATTATTCCATTGATTCTATTATCTGTCTTAGTTGTTACTATTACGACTCCATTTGCTGCGTTTTCTCCATACATCGCGAATCCTTGAGGTCCCCGGAGTACAGTTATTGAAGCTATTTCTGAGGCAGGCAATTGTGCTATAGGTGAGTACGTCCTATTATAGATCGGAACATCATCGACAACTATTAATGCTGCACGGTACTTGTAATTTTTATCAGGGTCGGATACTTTCGGCAAAAATAGTATAGTACGCAGAACAATTTTCTTTTTCCCTTTATCAACATAAAATGGATTTAACTTGTAAAGAATATCCTCAAAAGTTTGCGCAAATTCGAAATCCTTGCTATAAAGAGTAAAAGCACCTGAGTACTTGTATGCTTCAGCAGTTTTAGCAACATGTTCAGTTGGCCTTTTCCTATTCCCTTTTATTGTCACTGCATCAATCATTATTGAACTGTCAGGATTAAAAAGAGACATTTCATTATTTGCAGAAACAAATTCAGGTTCGAAATAAGAGGAATCAGTTTTTATCAGCTTTGCACTATCAGCATATTCCTTGTTTTCAGGGAATTCAATTGTGACAGGATTCGAATTACGGGGCAGATCATCATCAGGAAGTATCATGATTTGTCTAGCCATGATATCAAGAGAATCAAATGGCAACAGTGTTTCCCTGTTCTCATTTAACCTGAGTGTGATAACCTCTCCCCCTTCAGGAGATAATAGGTTGATCACTTCCCTGCCTTTCTTCTCATTTCCCGGATTACTTATTTTCAGATGATCATAATTGTCTGATCTCTTTTCCTGGTAAACAAGTGCAGCCTCTTTCAGGGTGTACTTCCTCCATCCATAAGTCATCATCAGAAGATCGACCGACTTATTGTCAATATTCTTTAATCCTGTGCATTTGATACTATGCGGCAAGTTATTATAAAACTCATTATCATACAGAAATATTGACTCGATGTCAGGGCAGGGAATACCGTTATAGAATCCTAAAGATGAATCTATTGCAGAGACCGAAATAATTGAACTTATATTATTCCCCTTTTCATCTGTTGTATTAATGGTCAATTCGGTTTCACTGCCGGGTCTGGTATTAGGTTTTGATACTCCGATCTGAACTTTCATTTTCCTGTCTGCATTCAGAAAAATCATCCTTTCAGCTATTGGATTTAATTCATTATCATATAGTGTGACAAATGCAGTACCAGCAGGTATTTCGGCTGTTTTTATCCTGGCATTGAACAGAGTATCTAACTTTAATTCCCTTGAGAATATTAAAATATTGTTCATCGTAACTGTCAGAAAAAAATCTTTTCCCTCGGTTCCATTTCCACTTACTGCAATGTCAATTGATCCTGATCGTGTATTATTCACCCTCATTGAAACACCTGATTTTTCCGGTTCAGGAAGAGGCCAGCTCATATTACCGAATTCTTTTTCAACAGGTTTTGCATAATAAGATTCGCCCTGAACAGGGGTGAATTCTAAAACTCCCGGGCCATACGGACCAGACTTGAAATCAATAATCTTTTTTCCATCCTGGTTTACAATATCTCCGCTTACCTTAACACTTTTTCCAGTTGATGTTACTGCATTGAATGCAAGCCTCTGCCTGACACCATAAATAAAAGTTCCACCCTCGGGCAGGAATCTGAGATCGACCGTTGCTTTCACTTTAGATTCTTCGGGCTCACTATTGCTCCTTGTTGGATTGATTTTATCAATTCTTATCGGTGTATTAAAAGCGAACTTCGGATCATAGTTCATATGTTCACTTGTAAATGCCAGGATAGAATAATAACCAATTGGTGTGATTTCAGGTACCTTAAGCCATCCTGATGCTGTTGAGTAGCTTATTCTGAACCTGGCACTGTCGATTGTAACATGGTCTGAATTAAGCAGAAGAGCATAAAGTGATTTGCTTGGCGTTTCAATTACCCCTGTCTGGCTATCCCTTATATATACCTGAAACCGGATTGTATCTCCACCATGGTAAAGATTTCTGTCAAGGTGCAAGAATAATTGATCGGCAGGCATGTTTTTGCCAATCTGGTTTAAGATACCTGTTATTCTTTCTGACTGACTTTGGGAGAAAGAATTAACAGAAATTATCGAAAGTAACAGCAATTGTAAAAGTCTTTTCATGGAGTTAAATCAGTTTTATTATTGATCAAGAATTTTTAATTCAATCTTTTATTTTCCTGTTAGCAGCAGTTAAACTTGGCAAGACTAAACTGTCGGGATTACTTATGTTAAATCTAGCAAAATCAGTGTTGGGGCAAGCCGGTAAGTCACGTATTTTATCATGTTGATATCCAGATTATTGCTGCTAACGGGAGTCTGTCTAATAACCATTTTTACCTGAGAAAATTAATCAAATTAAAACCGATTTAAGATAGGTTTAAAATGTTTTAGTTTTGGTTATCAACAGATTAATATATTCCT
>JBGOZX010000310.1:0-2921 GCA_041480425.1 Bacteroidia bacterium | reverse complement strand
TTTTTAATTAATCAAAAATCTTAGAGCCAGTTGTGTATTGACAATCCTTTTTCTCATTTAGGTCTTTACAAATTCCTAAAATGATGATAGTAGGAAAATTAAATAAAACATTAGAGTAATATTTGCTTGTCTCAATTATCATTCATTAGGTCAGAAAAGGTTTTATTGCTTGGCTTTTTTTGTTTCGTGTTTAAGAGTTTCATAACTTTATCACAATGAACAGGTAAAAATGGCAAGCATAGTTCCAGGTTACGAATACGACATCTTCATCAGCTACCGCCAGAAAGACAATAAAGGCGACAGATGGGTTACTGAGTTTGTTGAAAACCTGAAGGGGGAACTCGAGTCAACTTTTAAGGAGGAAATAAGTGTTTATTTTGACATCAACCCTCATGACGGACTTTTAGAGACACATGATGTTGATGCCTCACTGAAAGAGAAACTGAAGTGCCTGGTCTTTATCCCGATAATCTCTCAAACCTATTGCGACTCTAAAAGCTTCGCCTGGCAACATGAGTTTTGTGCCTTTAATAAACTGGCAAAAGAAGATCAGTTCGGAAGAGATATCAGACTTGCAGGCGGAAATGTAGCCAGCAGAATATTACCGATTAAGATCCACGATCTCGATCCGGAAGATAAAACTCTTCTTGAAAATGAACTGGGAGGAGTGCTTCGGTGTATTGAGTTTATCTATAAGTCAGCCGGAGTGAACAGACCATTAAACCCGTCAGATAATCCTGATAAAAACCTCAATAAAACTTACTATCGAGATCAGATCAACAAGGTGGCAAATGCTGTTAAAGAGATTATTACAGCAATTAAAAAGTATAATCAGCAGGATGGTGAAGTTTCAAAGGAAGTTATTAACGTAAAACGTGTATCTCCAAAAAATCTGAAAGCAAAAATCATTATATCATCTTTTTTAGTACTGGCTCTGATTGTACTTGGGTACTTCTTTATTCCTAAACTATCTAAATCCTCCGAACCAGTTGAAAAATCCATTGCAGTGCTTCCTTTTAAGTTGCTCAGTGATGAACCAGATAAACAATATCTTGCTGATGGTATAATGGACGCAATACTGCTTCACCTGCAAAAGTTTAAAGATTTACGGGTAATGTCCAGAACCTCAGTTGAGCAATACCGTGAAACCACCAAAACCACCCATGTTATTGGGCAGGAACTTGATGTGGAGTATTTGCTCGAAGGCAGTTTTCAAAAGAATGGGGATAATGTAAGGTTAATTGTCCAGTTAATTAAAGCCAGCGAGGAAAGCCATGCATGGGCAAATGAATATAACAGGAACTGGAAAGATATTTTTTCTGTTCAGAGCGAAGTGGCACAAGCTATTGCTGGTGAATTGCATACTATAATTACTCCTGAGGAAAAACAACTGATAGAAAAAGTCCCTACTGCTAATCTGACAGCATACGATTTATACGTGAAAGCAAACGATTACCAGAAGGATTATGGGAAAACCCGTAATTTAAGTTCTTATCAAAAAGCTGTTACTTTTTATAAGGCTGCCCTTGAAATAGATTCTGCTTTTGCTAAGGCTTATACTGGTTTAGCCTATACCTATCGTACCAGGTATTACTGGGAAACCTATTTTAAAGAAAACTTTCTGGATTCCTGTCTAATTCTGGTCAATATCGCTCTTTCCTTTGATGATCAACTGGAAGAAGCATATGCTTTAAAAGGCAGTTATTACCAGGAAAAAGGTGACATTGAAAAAGCTTTAGATAATTTTGATAAAGCATTAAAAATTAATCCAAATTATTATTCGGCATATATTGACAAGGGGTACTTTTTTACATGGGTATTATTTGATTTTGTTAAAGGCATCGACAACTATCAAAAAGCATTAAAGCTTATTCGTGGAGATGAGCGTCCGTCTTTATTACATACTTTAGGTAGTGCATATCTGAACGTTGGATTCATTGAAAAGGCAAAATATTATTTTCAGGAAGCATTTGCTCTGGATGGTAGTCAATTAGAGTATTTGAATGATTTAATAATTATAGAATGTGTCCTTGAAAATTTTGAAGAGGCTGTGAAATTACAGAAACAGCGGTATGAAATAGATTCAACAATGATACCTGATCCTACACTTTATAATTTTTCTTCTGGTCATATGGAAGAAGCGTATATACTCGCAAAAAAATTAGAGGAGAATTATAAAAAATCAGGGCAGTTAAATCTTACTCAGTCGCATCGCGTTGGATACGCTTTTTATCAGGTGGGCAAATATAAAGAGGCAGAATACTATTTTAACCAACAAATCAAATATTCTGAAGAAAGTATAAAACTCGAGAGAGAGATCGCACAATCGAAGTCTGCTCAGTATGATCTGGCAGGCACCTATGCTTTTTTAGGCGATAAGGTTAAGGCCTATCAATATCTCGATGAATTTAATAAAATGAATTTTTATCCATTATGGTGGATAAGTCTTGCTAAACATGATCCCCTGTTTGCCAGTATTCGTAGTGAAGAACAATTTCAAAAGATCCTGCAAAACATGGAAGCAAAATATCAGGCAGAGCATGAAAGAGTCAGGAAATGGCTTGAAGAGCAGGGGATGTTGTAAGAATACCCGGCCAGTACGGAAATCGGTAACATAAACTCCCAATCTCCCCTTCAACTTCTTAGACTTCTTAAACTTTCTTCAACCTTCTTTAACTCCTTCAACCCTCTTCAACTTTTATCTTTTGTCTCCCCTGCAGCAGGCTGTCTCCTTCCTTCGGTCGCCTAAGGCTTGTCGCCTACGCTCCAAAGCTTCAGCGACGGAGCGCCGAAGGCGATGCGCTAAATTTGCCTACCGGGCAAATTTTTTACGCTCGGCCCTGTAAAAAACGCACGCGAGGCAGCTGTTGTAAACGGTCTTGATGTATATGGAATGGATAACCTTGGTGATGTGGTGGACT
>JBGOZX010000309.1:0-2951 GCA_041480425.1 Bacteroidia bacterium | reverse complement strand
CAGGAATCCGGATAGCTTAAAAATCAAAAAAGAACTAAGTCTTATTGATAAATCACTGGAATCAGAGAAAAATAATATAACAAGTCCCGGCGAAGATAAACTTGTATCAGTAATCGAAACTGATTACAGGGAATTCCGTGATAATGTTATAAAATCAATGAACTTACCACAGCCAACTGACAATGTTCTTTATCTGCAAAATATATCCGGCGACCTTTTCCAGCAGTTGGTGCTATTATCCCAGATGAATGGGAAATCCATTGAAGTTAAAACTGATGATGCAAAAATTTATGCAAAAAAAGCATCAGTTGAAATGTCAATTATCGGAACCTTATGCTTTATAATAGCTCTGAGCTTAACGTTCAATTATGGTTCATATTTTAATGAACGTTTTCATCAATTACACAAAGGGATAAAAGAATTAGCTTCAAGCAATTATGGCCAAAGGTTATATTTTGACGAAGGAGACGAATTTTCTGAAATTGCACTGGTTTTTAACAGAATGGCCGAAAAGCTTAGTGAAAACGTGCAAAACAAACCATTAACAATAAAAGAGAATAGTGAAAAGAGAGTAATTCTGCGTGATATGCAAGAGTTGAAAGAAGTTTTAGCGCGAATGAAAATTATTGAGGAACAAGTGAATGGATTAATATCAAAACTTAAGTCAGAATAGATTTTAATACAAGCGGATTAGTATAAGTACATTACACAGATAATTCAAAATAAACAAGCACGAATCACGACTCTGAACACACGACTCACGGTTTTGCCCTGTTTCGTGCGTCGTGTGCCCTGTGCCTTTCTGCTTACTTACTTTATTGCCGGCCCGTCAGACTGTCTAATAACTAAAATTATGTCTCCGAGAATCGAATATTTGATGATCTACCTGGATAGGTACCCGAATATAAAAAGTCTGCTATAGAGTTATTAGACAGACTCCCGTTAGGCTTAAATTATTGGCGACATGCACATTAGAGGCTGTTATTTCTTCAATACATTCATAATAACCGAATAAGCCGATCGGTTCTTTCCACGTCTCCAGAGCCAGTCCGTCAACGAAAGCAGCGATACGTCCTATTGCTTTTTCATTTTCCTCAAGAAGGAACAATGCATATTCACAATGATCAAGCGTCGGATTACGCTTCGTATCAAACTGACTAAATTGCTCCTCCAATAACGGAGGCACCCATATCGGATCATCTTTATATAAATTGTAAGGAAGATCAATGAATCTTTTCAGATCAGATTTTGTAGTAACCAGGCGTATATTCATGTGATTGTTTTATGTGTGCTAAAAGCGCTCAATAATCCATGCGAATCGCCTTCTTAAATACAATCCAATCTTCCTTTGTCATCCTGCCGGGAGTGAATAAACATATTCCTGTTGCACCATTTTCCATTGATTCTCTTATAGCTGCTTCAAGTTCCCCGGGTAATAATCCATGATTTTCCGGGTCGGATTCTTTTGCCTTCTTTTCAGGGTCAGGACAGATGAATAGACCACTATAAACTGGCTTTGTATTGTTGAGAGCTGTTACGGATTCTTTGCACATCTCTCCAATCCATTTTGTTCCCTCTAGATAAAAATCATTGTAGTTCATTGGGAAAAAAGCATCGATATTCCATTTGTCCCATTCCTGCCTGACAATTTTTTTGGCAATTGAATTAGGCCCCGGGAATACTGCAGCATTAATCTGCTTGTTTTTAGAATGGACCATTCCAGCCAGTCGGTTTACCAGATTTGTAATCAGGTCATAACGGAATTGCTTCCATTCTTCTATCCCCGGGGGATCTTCTACTGATTTGATATCGATTCCGGTTTTCGCTTTAAAGTCAGCAACACATTTGTTACAATAACAATAGTCAAATTGCGGATATTCCCTGTCCATTACCAGTCCATATTTTTTCCATAAACCACGGGCAAGGATAACATCCGGATATCGTATATAATCAAGATGAATACCGTCAACTTCCGGTATATCTGCTATCCTGCCATACATTTCTTCAAGATACTGGCAAAATTCTTCGTGGTTCGGGCAGACAAAGTGGTAGTAATCGACATAAGCAGGTTTATCAAGGGCCGACTCACCAAGACCATTCACTGCATACCATTCCGGCTTAATTTTTGGATTATTGTTTTGAACCATTGCGGGTATCCAGGCATGGAATTCCAGACCAGCTTTTTTAACAATCTTCCCAACCCGTCTGTATGTTTCGGGGTCCTGACCAGCTGAATACATCAAGCCAATTATTCCTTTCTTTTTCAGATTGGTGAATTGAGTTTTAAGTTCAGCATCCGTTGCTTTATCGGGACCACTCATCCAGGCATAACAAGGAATTTTAACATCTTTATGGCTGTTACATGAAACCATAAAATAAAATAAAACCAGGGTTAACAGTTTACTCATAATTCTTATTTTAGTATTGTAATGCTAAAGGCCATGGATATAAGTCCTGCTATAAATGAATTAAAACAAAAACAAAATGTCAATAAAGTAAACAAATAACGCATAAAGAATTTTCAAATGAACTACTCCGTAGCTTGCTGCGGAGTAGTTCATTTGCTATTTTTTGTAATTAATAACCTCCTCAGGTTTCTTCCTGAGGGTTGCTGCCGACACAGCATCCACACTTTTATCAATATTCCCGATTCGCAGGACAACCACAGCCTTGTACCCTGATGGGATCTGAAACAGTTCTTTCTTTGAATTGATGTTTCCGGCCGGACTGCCATATATGCGTGCACCAAGACCAAGACTATGTGCAGCTACAAACATACTCTCTGTGGCCAATCCGCAATCAAGATCGGGGGTGGTTCCGCTTTCTGATTCAATCCCTGAAACAATAACCAGTATATTTCCGGGAACTACATTATTGATTATCTCATTCATGGTGGCTTAGCTCTATTCCTAAAAACCGGATAAAACTGCTATCGAATTCAATTAAGATAT
>JBGOZX010000308.1:0-2964 GCA_041480425.1 Bacteroidia bacterium | reverse complement strand
GGCGTACGTGTCGGTCTTGCAAAAACCAGGGATTTTAAGTCCGTTGAACGATTTTCTCTTATCACTGAGGCCGATTACCGTAATGTTGTGATCTTTCCTGAAAAGTTTAACGGTTTATATGCACGGCTCGACCGTCCTCATTCTGAAATATCACCCTGGTCAATTTGGATTTCTTATTCTCCCGACCTGAAGTATTGGGGCGAATCAAAACTGATTATGAAGCCCGTTCAGTATCATTGGGATGAAATGAAGATAGGTCCCGGAGCACCTCCGGTTAAAACTGCTCGAGGCTGGTTAAGCATTTATCATGGCGTATTTCCCACCATGAACGGATGTGTTTACAGATTGGGTGTTGCATTACATGATCTTGAAGATCCTTCCCAAATAATTGCTGTTGGCGATGAATGGATTTTACAGCCGGAAGAAGTTTATGAAATAACAGGTTATGTGCATAATGTAGTGTTCACCTGCGGAGCTGTTCCCGAAAAAGATGGGAGTATTAAAATCTATTGGGGTGGTGCCGACAAAGTGATGTGTGTGGGCACAGCCAATATAGAATCTCTTGTTGATCATTGTTTGAAAAATTCTAGAAAAGCATTATAGTTATCAGTTGAAACTAATAAGAAAGACTGTTAACCTGATTAATTCATAAACTTAAATATGAAGATTGCTGTATTATCACCTGTTGCATGGCGAACTCCTCCCCGAAAGTATGGACCCTGGGAACAGATTGCTTCAAATATTACTGAAGGACTGTTTGAAAACGGAATTGATGTTACTCTATTTGCAACAGGAGATTCAATAACAAAAGGCAAGCTGGAATATATATGTGAGCGATCTTATTCGGAAGATACCGAAATTAATCCTAAAGTTTGGGAGTGCCTGCATATAAGCCATTTAATGGAGCAGGCAGATAAATTTGATTTGATCCATAATAATTTTGATTTTCTCCCGCTGACTTATTCACGTTTGATTAGTACACCTATGGTAACTACTATTCATGGGTTTTCTTCTCAGAAAATTCTTTCAGTTTACAAAAGGTATAATAGTAATAACCACTATGTTTCTATCAGCAATTCTGACCGGAGTCCTGAACTTGATTACACTGCTACTGTTTACAATGGCATCAATACAGATGAATTTACATTTAATTCTGAACCAAAAGATTATCTGCTGTTTTTCGGAAGGATTCATCCAGAAAAGGGCACTTTTGAATCCATTCAGATAGCAAAGCAATCCGGAAAAAAGCTAATCATTTCCGGTTTAATTCAGCATCAGGAATATTTTGATAATAAGATCAAGCCGTACATTAATGATGATGACATTGTTTATGCCGGCAATTCAGGACCACGGGAAAGGGATAAACTCCTGGGTGAAGCTTATGCACTTTTACATCCGATTAGTTTTAAAGAACCTTTTGGTTTAAGTATTGCAGAATCAATGCTTTGCGGAACACCCGTTATCGCATTTAACAAAGGCGCTATGCCGGAATTAATACTTGACGGGAAGACCGGTTTCCTGGTTAATAATATTGACGAAGCAGTGAAAGCTGTAAATAATATTAAATCTATCAGCAGAAAATATTGCAGGGAGTATGCTGCTTCAAAGTTCAGTCGTCAAAAAATGATTGAAGGATATCTGGAGGTCTATAAGAAGATTTTAGAAACGAATAAGTAACATTATATCCAAGTTTTTGCACCTACAACTATTTTGAGTTTTTCAATTCTTCCAGTAGTTCCGATAAATTGATAGAAGCGTAAGTAGATGCGAAGTCTGACATTCCATAAGGAACAATCAGATTACCATTGTGGATAACAGAACCGCAGGAGTAAACAACATTGGGCACATATCCTTCCCTTTCTTCAGCATTGGGAGCCAGTAAAGGTGTCTTTAACCTGCCAATCTCTTTTTCCGGATTATCAAGTTCAAATAATGATGCTCCTAATACGTATTCCCTCATGGGGCCTACTCCGTGTGTAATTACAAGCCAACCTTCTTTCGTCTCAATAGGAGAGCCGCTATTCCCAATCTGTATAAGCTCCCATGGAAATTTTGGTACCTGAATAAGTTTGGCTTCGCGCCAGATATTTATTTTATCTGAATAGGCTATATAATTATTTACTCCATCTATTCTGCACAGCATGGTATATTTACCTTTAATCTTTCTGGGGAACAGTGCCATACCTTTATTCCGGGCAATTTCACCATGAATGGGTAAAGCCTTGAAATGGTAAAAATTACTGGTCTCAAGTAACTTTGGCAATATGGTTATTCCATCATAAGCAGTATAGGTAGCATAATAAGTTACTTCACCGTTATCCTTTGTGAATTTAACAAAACGTGCATCTTCAATACCATTTCTTTCAGTTTCGGAGATAGGAAAAATAACTCTCTCAGAAATTGCCGAATCAAATGAAAAGTCAAGTTCGTAGTGAGATTTCGCCAGCCACATCATTTGATTAATGATTAATTCTTTATTGGCCGAAAGATCATACGTTTTTCGAGTCTCTTCCACGGCTCTTTTCAATTCGCCATAAGTAAAACTGTCTCCCAATTTTTCCAATACAAAGACCGGGCTGATTTTATTGTCGAATTCCCGCATTTCATCCAGTTTCTTTATAAAGGATTTCTTATTGTAAATATGCCTTTTGATTCGCTCTGCTTCTGCCAGCATTTTGCCGACAGGTTCAATAATCAGATTAGAATTCTTATCAATAACAGCCGAACGAAAAACAATGGATGAAATATGCCCTTCTCCGGTTGCCCTGAAACTGAAAATCACTCTTTTCTCACCCGGACCTAATTCTGACTGGTCGGGATCTTCTATAACTGACGGATTAAAAAAAGCTGCCGATTCAATAGAATATTCCATTGTGAAATACGAACCGATAAGCGCTTTTCGCGATTGATCAATCTTGCCTGGATTTATTTCTATCTCCGTAAATAAGTGAGACAATTTATTAT
>JBGOZX010000307.1:0-2982 GCA_041480425.1 Bacteroidia bacterium | reverse complement strand
TATACTTTACCTTTCTCGCCCACCCTTTTGGCAAGATAAAAAGTAAAATAACCTCGTCCTGCTCCAGCCTCACCAATTATCATTCCGGGTTTCACTCCGATAGAATCCATTATTTGTTCCGGAGGTTGCCATCTTTTGCGCTCATTCTGCCCCAAAACGATATAAGATTGATGAAAAAGAAAGATAAAAATTGCAATAAAAATCTTACCTGAAAATTTAAGTATCATATGATGATGATTATTAAGAAACTAAAACCAAAATTAGCAAAAAAGTAACGAAGGGAAAATAATAAACTTAAAGGTAGATTTGGAAAAACACAACAGGACATGGTAAGCGCTTTAAACCATTCCGAACTTATTGAGTTGCGAGAATCATTTCGATGTTGTGATGTGCAGTTTCATGATTTTCCACATGTCTGAAGAGGTAAGGCGTAAAGGAATTGCAGAAATCCACAGGGTTCTCAAACCACAAGGAAGACTCTTGGTGCTTGATCTTGCTCTACCTACTCGTCCGATGTCCAGAGGGATCACAAAGTTATTTTTGGGATTCATGCTAAAGCATGATTTAAAGGAATTGCTACCGATGATGGAGTCATCTGGTTTTTTCGGGATACAAGTTTCCCGGGCAAAGTATCGAATACTGGGATTATCGCTCCTTTCCTTTGTGAGCGGAAGCAAGTAGTATGAAAATAAGATCAATTGTAATCGGATTATTGGCAGGTCTGCTTTTTGGTATTGCTACACCTCTAAGTAAAATCTTATTGTCTGATTTCAATAGCTTTCAGCTTGCAGGATTGTTATACTTTGGAGCTGCAATTGCATTTTCTCCCTTTATAATAAAACACAGAAAGATTGAATTTTCTGCATTAAAACAGACTGGTAAGAAGATTTACTTAGTGGGAGTTATTTTCTTCGGTGGAATATTGGGGCCACTTTTTTTAATGATTGGTTTGAAAGCCGCCAATGCAATGTCTGTTTCTATCTGGCTAAATATGGAGATGGTAGCAACAGCAATATTAGGTGTCCTGATCTTTAAAGATTATCTGGACCGCTATGCAGTAATTGGAGTATTATTGACATTAAGTGCTGGAATTATCATATCGATTCAGGAACCAAGTAGTGGAGTTGTCTCTGCATTATTTATTTTATTTGCCTGCATTTTCTGGGGACTGGACAATCATCTTTCAGCATTAATTGACGGAGTCTCCCCTCAGACAATAACCTTTGTAAAAGGAGCTATCGGAGGCATTACCAATTTTACGATAGGTATGTTTTTAAATAACTGGCAAATTCAACTAAACTTAATTCCGGCAGCTCTTATAATTGGGGTATTTTCGTACGGTATAAGTATTGTTCTCTATGTTATATCGGCACAAAATTTAGGTGCGACAAGAAGCCAGATACTATTTAGCACAGCACCATTCTGGGGAATATTTGCCGCATGGATCTTCCTTAACGAGCCTTTAAATCTGATAGTTTTGATTTCCTTTTCATTATTGGTATCAGGGATAATATTTACAAATTTAACCTCGCATGGTCATCCCCATTACCATAAAGGTATAGTTCATATTCATCTGCACAGTCATGACGATGGTCATCATAACCATATTCACGAGGGGGTAAGTGAGAAAGGCCTAAAGCATTCCCATCTTCATGAACACAAAGAAATTAAACATACACATAAACATTATCCCGATTTGCACCATCGGCATGAACATTAGCATGTTATTGACGCCTATTCACCCTGATAATTCTGAAAGAAAAGATCTCTAATGGAAAAGCCCGTGACCATGACCATAATAAGAAACATTTGCTTTATACATGATTGATAGATTTCGCAATAATTATTTTATCTGGCATACCATTAATACATCTCCGTGTCTGATATAAAGCTTCCCTTTGTTTATTACAGGGTGAGCCCAGAAGGGTCCTTCTCCTTTTGTGACCTGAAACTCACTTACTATGTCAAGTTTGGATGCATCGGGTTTTACAAGGGCTATATGACCAGTCTTTTCTTCAAAAAAGTACAGCATTCCGTCGGCGGAAATTACAGAACCTCTTGAGTACCATTTTGTAGTCCACAGGGTTTTACCTGTTGTCCAGTCTACACAAGTCCACATGTCAGAAGGTTTTGACATATGTGTTGTTCCGTAAATATTATTCCCCAGAAGTACAACACCTCCAAGCTGTGGATCAAAACTTCTGTTTTCCCAGACAATATTTACTGAATTCCAATCTGCTGAAAGCTTAAGCTTTAATGCCACCCAGTTGTAACCATTTGCAATAAGAATATTCCCATCCCTGTAAACAGGTGTCATTGCATGATTTTTCATTACCCTGCCGGTTGCTGCATTAATATCTGCATAGTTTAATTTCCACATTATCTTACCATCTTTTGCATTGACTGCAAATATGTGTGTCCCCATCACAGTAATAATCATTTTCTTCCCGGCATATTCGATAAGTTTAGGATTCACATACTGAGGTTCCTGGTCAAGAGGTTCTGCTTCCCACACTATTTTACCGTCATTAATATTGAAAGCAACCAGGGATGCTTTTTTCCCTCCGGGCGATGTGATAACCATATTATCGACAACAAGAGGAGATTCGGAAATTCCGAATTGAATTGGTTTACTTTCATATAAGCTGTAATGATTTTTTGACCATTTAATCTTGCCGTCCGGTCCAACACAGACAATATCCCCGCTTCCGCTTATAAGGAATATATTTCCGTTATAGTATGTAGGGATACATCTCGATCCGGTATGGTTTGCCATCCAGGCCTTGCCATACACTGTTTCCCATTTCACTTTCCCATCGAGAGTTAGAGCCGTAAGAACATCGGAACTGTCTTTTCTCCCTGTCACATAAACAGCATCATCGGTCACCGTTGGTGAAGAATAGCCATCACCCATTTTTTCAGATTCCCATAAAAGTGCAGGGCCGCCCACAGGCCACTTTTTCAGCAATCCCGTTTCACTAT
>JBGOZX010000306.1:0-3016 GCA_041480425.1 Bacteroidia bacterium | reverse complement strand
GTTCAACAGAAACATTATTAATTTCAATATTAGTGGTTTTTGTTATGTACCCAACAAAACTGCATTTAATTATAAATTTACCAGAAGGCAGGTTATTTATTGTAAATGCACCTTTTGTGTTAGTGATTGCACCTGTAATCAATGAATTGTCAATTGCCTTGTAAATCGCTACAGATGCATATTCAAGAGGCTGTTTATTTAATGAATCAATAAGTAAACCTGAAATTGAATAACCTTTATTTCCTTGCCCAAATGAGAAGATTTCGATGCTCCAAAACAAGATAAGGACGAAAATTCTTACAAAAGCAATATTCCTATTACTACTCATGATATTGTTTGACTTTTAAAGGATGAAAGATTCTTTTCAATAATTTTAAGCGTGGAATATAATTCAGCAATCTTCTTTTCCGATAAATTATTTAACACGAGTGCATTTGCATTTTGAATCGCTTTTTTGATATCAGGTATAATATTTTTAGCCTTCTCTGTGATTTCTAATCCATACTTTCTTCTGTCACGGGTGTTTTTTACACGTGTTACATACCCATTCTCTGACAAGTAGTCAATTATTCGCACTACCTGTACTTTATCGCACCCTAATTTCCCTGCCAATTCCTGTTGTGTAAGGTTGCCATTGCTGGCTTCAATCAATAGTATGGGATAATAAAAACGGTCAATATCCACATCGGCAAGATATATATTGAGTACCGTCAGGAACATCCTATGTATATTGCTTGCAATATGCCCAACAGGTTCTATTATTGGTGCTTCTGCTGTTTTTCCCATTTCATTTCTGATAAATTAATTATTACAAATATAGTTATAATTGTAAACAGTTACATTGTAAACTATTATTTTAAAAATTACGATTAAATAAATTCCCGTAGAATGGCATTGTATCGGCACAGTCCACTTAAATATCAAAAAACATGTTAACTGAAGATTATGGATGTCTACCGAGTAACGTCCCTCTGGCTATTGTAGATACTGTGGGATTGTGCAATCATGATGCCAAGGAATTCCTTCTCATCGAAGGATATATGAATATTGTAAACTTTGCTGGTGGTATTGTGGATTGGGACTGTGATGGATTACATCTCAGGGTTGATAAGACAGAACTATTATAAGGAATTCATTAAGTTTTCGACAATTTGGTTAGTTAAAATTGTTTTCCAGAGTTCGTTTGGTTCTTGTAAATGCCCAATTATCCCAATCAGCATCAAAACCATTCCAGAATATTCTTATTTTCATCTCCATATCCTTTGATACAACAACGGATATATCTTGGTACTGAAAGGAAACATTGTTATCATTATCCTTAGATAAAAAATCCTTTTGCTCTTCTATCGTCCTGCTTATTTTACTTAAAAATTCAAGTGCTTCATTTTTGGGTAAATTTTTAAAAACAAAACCCTTATAAATATCACCACCATCATTCCAGTAATCTCCGTAAAATGCCAATATTATGCCTACTATCTGTTTCTCCTCGCATCTGTAAATTAATGAAGTCAAGTCCCCAGACATTGATGATGCTATTCTTTCAAGTTCAAATTGAACTATATCCTCAGGTGATTTTAATATTTCCTTCAATAAAAAGCCTTGTGCTTTAACAATTGAGTTTTTTTCACTGAATTCGCCACATAATGCAAATCCCATATTGGTTGGTATCTGAGCAATTGCAACCTGAGTGAAGATGAGTGCAAATAATAATAATTTAATTTTCATTCCCCTTTAATTTCATTTTTTTGTATGCCAATCAAACTGCTTTCTTTACCCCAAATGCAATTCATTGCAGTATACAACTAAGCAATTTAAGCAATAAACGCCAGAGCAGAAAAATTAATATTGCTTAAAGTAGCCTTGTTAAAAGCACCTAAAATCCAAATGTTATCCTTTTAATCCTAATATAACCTACACATGCATTCCTTAGAGAACAGTAATATCCTATACGCTTCTGTACTATTTGGTCTTGAAAATCGAATACTGTTGTTATGTATTGTATTAATATACAGACATATAGACGACATTCCGCCTCATCACTATTCATCCGAAATTGTATGATGAGGCGACCTGATTAACCGGTTAGACATAATTATCTGTAACGTTATCCCCACTTAAAGTGTTCAGTTGTAATAATCTAAACAAAAACTCAAGCTATAATTAAGAAATAATTGTCTTTACAAAACTATTGTTAATTTATTAACAGCATGATATCCAGAATTCTATTAAACAAAACGTACTACTAAATATAAAATATTACTATACATTTACAGCACGGAAAATATGCATTGCCTATCTCTTTTATAATAATTTATTAGTACTACCAACTAAAAAAATCTTCTGAATATGCCAGCAATAAATGAAGATCTTATTCTGAAGGTATTTGCCGAGATGGTAAAAAACCGGCCTTCCCTATCAAAGTATATACCTGAAAAAGATGATGACGAAGAGATTGATTATCGAATCATCGGTGATCTGGTAATTAAAAATTTTCCGTGGCCGGTTGGTGTGGAACTCCGGAGACTTTTTTCCGGTTCTATGCGTCAACCCGGCAAACTGAGACTTGACCAGATTTTCAAGACCATTGAAAGATCCATGCAGTTTGTAAGCTTCGTTATGGTATGTCAGGTCTGGTACGATATTATAAGTAAGAAAGTATCTATCACAGACCCGGTAAAAAGTGAATTTGCCAACAGGTTTGCTGTCCTCACAATGGGGAACTTCTGCTGGCTAATTAGAGCTCTTGCCACGACCTACACTGAGCAAAAGCTTGAATGGTTTCTGCCGGAGATGAATGAACAATTCGATAAAAAGTTCTTTGCTGCACTCGATTTCTGGGTGCCCGAAAGGAACGAAATAGGTCATTACCAGATAAATCTCGATGAAGGTGAAATTGAAAAAAGATGTGTTGAATATGAGGAAAAGCTGACTATGATCCTTCAGAAGATCGCTTTTTTTGCAAAATACAGGCTGGTTTCAGTAAGGGATATACAGGTTATCAAGCCAAGGACCCATG
>JBGOZX010000305.1:0-3016 GCA_041480425.1 Bacteroidia bacterium | reverse complement strand
CTGGTTATATCTTAGTCTGAAAGAGAAAAAAAGGGCCGTAATCAAAAGGTAGAACCTATTTTTTCACAATGCCGTTAAACAAAACATTGAGAATAGCTTCCAGTCTGTTCTCTATATTTAATTCCTTCCTTTTCCAGAAAAGCGGGACTTCAAGTCCTTTCAGAGTTGTCTGAATTGCCAGTGCCGTATATTCACTGTTTGCCACAGTGAATACTTTCTTTCTGGTTCCGTGATAAAGAATAAGGCGAAGAATTGCGAGCTCCTCACGGTCATATTTCTCACGTATTGTCTCTATAAAATCAAAATGATCAAGGTTTTTATCAAAGATGGCATTGTAGTAATTCGCAAGTTTTTCGAACGATTTCATCCTGACAAAAACATAATTTTTCATTTTATCAATTGGTGACTCCACAGATTTTATTGCTGTAGTAAGCTCATTTCTAAGAATATTGGCTTCATGGAGAACAACTGCTGCAAAGATATCCTCCTTACTTTGAAAATAGTAATAAATAGAACTTTTACCCATTTTGAGGGCTTTAGCAATCTCCTTCATTGTGGTTTTTTTGAAACCATACCGGCTGAATATCTGTCCCGCTGAAATAATAATCCTCTTTCTAAATTCCTCTTTATTAATCATATAGCTACTTCTTTGGATCGGATTATCCTGTTGACAAATATAGAACATTAATAAATTTTATCAAAATCCTCGAATAAACTAGTCGATTATTCGAAACGTCTTTTTGTGAACCAGAAATTCCGGTTATCCAACTTATGATGTTCAATTAGAATATCCTTTAATATTTTGTAATTTTGACTTCTGAATAATCTCTTGCCGGGAAGAAATATAATTATGCAGATAGACGGAAAAAACTACCAGAGTATCTGGCTCGACGAGTCTGACCATAGTGTCGTCAGGGTAATTGACCAGCAAAAGCTTCCTTTCTTTTTTGAAACAAAGGAGCTGCGTTCGGTTGAGGATGTCTATTCTGCGATAAAGGACATGACAGTACGCGGTGCCCCGCTTATTGGTGCTGCCAGCGCATTTGGCATGTATCTTGCAACTCTCGAAATTAACTCATATACAAATATCCGTGAACACCTTGCCAATGCTGCAAGGTATCTTATTTCCTGCCGGCCGACTGCTGTAAACCTTTCATGGGCAGTAAATTATGTGTTGAACAAGCTGAACGATAATCCATCCACCGAACTGGTTTCCGGAACAGCTCTTGAAGCAGCGTTGGAAATCTGTGAAAAAGAAAAAGAAAATTGCAGGCTGATTGGAAATCATGGACTGAAACTTATTAAAGCCATCAGTAAGAAAAAAAAGGGAGAAACAGTTAATATTCTTACACATTGTAATGCAGGATGGCTGGCCTGTGTAGACTTCGGAACTGTAACCTCTCCGATTTATTTTGCTCATGAAAAAGGAGTTCCTGTACACATATGGGTTGACGAAACAAGACCAAAAAATCAGGGTGCCAGGCTGACATCCTGGGAGCTTGGGAAACAAGGTGTGCCTTATACTTTGATTCCGGACAATACAGGAGGTCATCTGATGCAAAATGGCATGGTAGATCTCGTTCTGGTTGGAAGTGACCGGACAACCCGGACAGGTGATATTGCCAATAAGATCGGGACATATCTTAAAGCACTTTCTGCGTACGATAATAATATTCCGTTTTATTCTGTATTCCCGTCAACATCAATTGATTTCGGAATCAAAGATGGTATGACAGAAATACTTGTTGAAGAGCGTGATCCGGAGGAGGTTACATACGTTTCAGGATTCGCAGACGGCAGGATAAAATCTGTTCGTATCTGCCCGGAAGATACTGCAGCTGCCAACTGGGGATTTGATATAACCCCGGCCCGGCTTATTACAGGTTTAATAACTGAAAAAGGCATTTGTAAGGCAACAGAAAAAGATATTAAGAAATTGTTTTCAGATAAATTCAATTGAAATGGAAGGGGTAGTAAAATTTAATTGTCACTGGAGCCAGTCAGGGCCTGTTATTTCTGACGAACAGTATGAAATAATCAATTACTGGAGGGAGATCCTCTATAACATGGACCTCATTGGAGCCTATGAAAATGGAGTGGGGTTTGGAAATATAAGCATGAGGATCAGGGGTGGAAACCAGTTTGTAATTACGGGTTCTGCAACCGGAGAAATACCTGAACTTGAACCGGGTCATTATGTTAAAGTAAATTCGTTTAATATTGATGATAATGCTGTTCAGTGCGTCGGCCCGCTTAAAGCTTCTTCTGAATCTCTGACACATGCTGCAATTTATTCTGCCGATCCCGGGGCAAATGCAGTAATTCATGTTCACAGTATTGATCTGTGGAATGAATTGATTTATAAAGTCCCGACTACTAATCCTTCAATGGATTATGGAACAATTGGCCTGGCAAAGGATATTTTCAGGCTCTTCAGCGAGTCTGATGTTTTTGAGAAGCGGATCATTGTGATGGCAGGCGACAGGTCCGGAATACTTACTTTTGGTCATGACATGGATGAGGCGGTAAATGTACTGATGCAGTATCTCAGGAAGGAAGATTGAATTTGTTTTCTTTTTTATCAAGTTCTTGGATAATTACTTACAAATAATTAATATTGCAATCCGTTTTAACAAAGGGCCCATCCTCCTTCGCCAAGGCTACGGAGGACGCGATTTTGAAAAGAAATACATGGGGCTTTATATTCAGGGCCCATAGCTCAGATGGTTAGCAGCACCTGACTCATAATCAGGGGGTCGCTGGTTCGATCCCAGCTGGGCCCACCTTCGCCCTCCGAAGCTTTAGCGTAGGAGGGCTTTTCTTTTTAATAGGATTCACTGTTGCTAAAACTTCTGCGGGCTCCGATGGACGCAGCCCACATTCGCCCTCCGAAGCTTTTCTTATCCTTCGAAATGAAATGAAGGAGGAAGCGTAGGAGGGCTTTTCTTTTTAATAGGATTCACTGTTGCTAAAACTTCTGCGGGCTCCGATGAACGCAGCCCACATTCGCCCTCCG
>JBGOZX010000304.1:0-3060 GCA_041480425.1 Bacteroidia bacterium | reverse complement strand
TTCCAAGGTTAATTTCCTTGAAGTTCTGACCAATGAGCATCGTAACGCTTTTTGGTGTAAGAAGCATCTTGTCGCGATATTCATCAAAAGCATCAACTGTAAGGGATACCAGGTTCTTTAATACTGCTATTTCAAGGCCGATGTCTCTTTTATGAGCTCTCTCCCACTGAGCAAGTGTATTGGCCATCATGTCTTCGCGGATATTACCGTTTCCATCTTTAAAATAGGAGCTTGTATAGAGCCACCTGCTTCTTGCATAATCGCTTCCTACATAACCATCGGAATACCTTATCTTAAGTTTGTTCATCCACGGAACAGCATTTTTAAAGAACTGTTCTTCGGAAATCACATATCCGATAGCAACCGACGGGAATGTACCAAACCTTTTTTTCGGAGCAAACCTTTCAGAACCGGTATAACCTAGGTTACCCTCAAGAAGGTATTTGCGGTTATAATCATAGGTTATCCTTCCTACAAGGCCCTCATTATAATAAGGGAACTGGGTTTCCTGGTTTTGTTGCTGACGGTTAAAAAGACCCATGGCAGTGACATTGTGCTTGCCGAATGATCTTTCATAATTTAATGACAATTCATAATACATGTTGCTGTAATAGCCTCCCTGCATACCGCTGGTATTGACATCAAGGGGTTCCTGTAAATAAGTGTCATTACCTTCTACCGGTATATGCCTGAACCATGGGTTAGTGTAAGTAATAGCAGGGTTAGTTCTGGCCGCAATCATCTTATCGTACTGAACCCAATCTATGTAATAATCGGGAAAATTCCAGGAAGCTTGTTCCTGCCTGTTGACATAATAGCTGCTTAATGATATTTTCCCGCTTACTGAGAGCCCTTTCGTTATAAAGTCAAGTTCCTGCTTAAGGATAAAGTCGGTAAACAACGTCGATCTGAGATCCTTGGTGAAATCGTTACCAGTCGCGGATCCTGTTTTCAGAACAGTATAGGGTTGCTGGGTATATTCACCTGTGGGGAATGAGTAACGGATACCTGATGCATCCGGATAATTGAGGTCGGGAATATAATTTGGATTTGTCGAATCAAGTAACCAGGCCGGCCAGTAAGCAGGGCATTTTAGTCCTCCTGTTGAATAAAAAGCTCTCCAATCGTTCCCGGCAGGTGAACTTTTCAAATCCAGGATACCACCCACACTCATTGAAAACACTGTAGATTTTGTCAGGTTGAAGTCGAGGTTGATCCTATAGTTGAATTTATGGTCGTACCAATTGAGGTTATAGAATTTATCATCAGGAGCATTGAAGAAGTTGCCTGTATACTGATAACCGAAAGAAAGGAAATACTTGGCAAATTCAGTTCCTCCCGAAATATTGAGGTTCGCATTGGCTACGGGTGCATATCCTCTTGAACATTCTTTAAACCAATTGACATCGGGATACCTGAGAGCGTTAATATCAGACGACGGATGTTTATATTCCATCAGATCATGCTGCGAATAAAGTCCGGTAAATGTTCCGCTGTTCATCATTGCTATGTTGTACATCTGCAATGTGGTATAAGCATCGATGTGTTCGGGAATCCTTGTTGCGATCTGCACACCGTAGGCACCAGTAAAGCTCATATGCGGTTTACCGATCTGACCACGTTTTGTTGTAACAACAATTACGCCGTTAGCACCTTTTGCACCGAAAACTGCTGTTGCCGATGCATCTTTGAGAACTGATATGGTATTGACCTCAGTAGGGCTGATGGATGTAAAACTACGTTCGACACCATCGACCAGTACAAGAGGGGCGCTTCCGTTCCAGCTTGACAGACCACGCACATAAAGATCTGCATTATCTGCGCCGGGCTCTGCATCCAGCTGAATAGTCAGCACGCCAGAAAGTTTACCAGTGATTGCGTTTGTGATGGTTGTCTCACCTGCCTGCATCAATGCTTGGGAGTTAACTTGTGTGATAGCACCGACGACACTCTCTTTTTTCTGAGTACCATATCCAACAACAACTACTTCCTGAATCGCTGTTACTTCAAGGGCCAGTGCACAGGTAACAGGAGTGCCGGGTGTTGCCAGTACATCCTGTGCTGAGTAACCGATAAATGATATTGTGAGTGTTACTTCCTGCCTGCTTGAAACAGGAATTGTAAAATTACCATTAAGGTCGGTCAGAGCACCAACGGTTGTACCTTTTACCAGAACAGTAACTCCGATGAGCGCTTCACCTGTAGCGGCATCTGTTACCTTTCCGGTAATTGTCAGCTGCTGGGGGGCAGCCGGATCGTCGGGGGTTGTTGCACCCACCGAAAAAGTTACCATTGAGCATATTAGAAATAAAATGCACAATTTTGTCGTGATCAGTGGTTTCAGCCACAGACCCCTGACAAAATTCAATCGCTTTTCATTATTTTTTTTCATGCATTTAAAGAAATTAGACATTAATAAATAATCCAGGTTAGTGGTAAAATCGTGTAGGTTAACGGGAGGTTTATTATCCCGGTTTTCGTTGCTTTCGTTTACTTTTCATAAGAAATAGGTTGGTTAGTCTATAATTAAATATCTATTGAATGAGGAAATTTCAGGGAATCAGGTGAAGAAACACCTGCTTTTAAAAACTGCCAATTGTGTGCGAGAGTAAAATTTTTATTCATCCGTTATCAAAAAACAATTAAAATAAAAAACTCCCTAATAAGCAACATCAACTAATCTGAGCAGATCAGAGTAAACATCAAAACCATATAAATGCTTCTTAAATACCAGGTTAGGAGTATTTGAGGTTAGGGTAGCATTTTAACTGATACAATGTTAAAAAAAAATAAATTAAAATCCAATACCTGAATTATATTTTAACTATAAAATGCAATAAATAGTAACATTTTACTAACAGAGCAAAAAAGAGCTTATGAAATATATAATATTATATAGTTACTGGATAATAAAATGAGATTCCTCACTTCTTTCGGAATGACAAGATGAGGATATGTACCACGGGAAGAGATTCCTCGTCCCGCTGAGGCGGGACTCGGAATGAAATGATGAGGTTTTGTACCACGGGAGGAGATTCCTCGCTCCCCCCGGGATGACAT
>JBGOZX010000303.1:0-3076 GCA_041480425.1 Bacteroidia bacterium | reverse complement strand
CAAGTTCATCCTGAGATCATTTTCACCCAGAAACCACATAAAGGAAATAAATAGTTTATTAAGGTATTCTTTATCTTTTGTTAAATGAAACGCCTGATAAAACATCAAAACCATGGCCATGGCATCTATGGGCTGTTGTGCAAACATGGAACGTTCACTATCTTTTTTATACCATTTTTCATTACCAATGATCGATAAATAACCATCTTTAAGTGTAATTTCTGTTAAGAAATTCATAGTTTCCAAAGCAGTCTCAGTTATTTTATTATCGTTAAGTATTTCTGCCGAATGTAAAAGAGCGAGTGGCAATACCCCATTATCATAAGCCAGCAATGGTTCAAACCATTTCCAGTCATGAGAGCTGTTTTCTTCATAATGTTTGATCAGCTTACCGGCAAGATTTCTTAATCTTTCGGCCATTGAGTCATCAGACGGATTGCTTCTGAGGTAATAACTGATACCTACCATGGTATTGGCAATACCTCTTATAGATTGAAGTTTTTCAAAATTTGGAGATGCATCAAAGAAAACTAATTTGCCGGTTTGGTAATATGCATCATTAGGTGCATTGTTAAGCAGGTATCCGAGTGCCCATACTGCTCGTCCGAAGGAATCTTCTGAACCTACTTTATCCAGAAAGTTCCGGTTGAAACTGAGAAAACTCCTGAATGTCCCATTTTTGTTTTGCATATAGTGGATATAACTTAGATATACGGGAGACAATTTCAGGGCCATAGAATCCTTTTTTTGCCTGTATGCCATTAGTACCATAAGTAAGGCTCTTGCATTATCATCCAGGCAGTAACCTTCCTTTAAATTTGGAATACCAAATTTTGCATGTTGAATGATCCCCGTGTCATCTGTTAACCGAATAATATGATCAAGTGAAAATGGTGGCAGAACAAGCAGATCAATAATGGTTTCCCCCTTTTCAAATACAACAGGCTTACCGGTAAAAATCTTTTTGGCAACTTCAATATATTTTCCCCCGGTCTTGGTCCATGTTGTTTTTCTACCATAATCATATGCCTTTTTTCGGAGCATTTTCAACACATCCGGTCTATCCAGCAATTCCATTAAAATAGTTGAAAGTTTATCTGAATCATTAAAGTCAAAAAGCCTTCCCCTTCCCTCCGCCAATAATTCTGTTGCATGCCAGTAAGGTGTTGAAACAACAGCTGAACCCGCTCCCACTGCGTAGGAAAGTGTACCGCTGGTAATCTGGGCTTCATTCAGATAGGGTGTGACATAAATATCAGATGCGGATAAATATTTAAACAATTCTTTTTGATTAATGAACTCATTCAGAAAAAAAACATGTTCTCTCAGGTTAAGACTTGTAACTAAATGTTGAAGATAAACACGGTATTCTTCGCCAGAATACCGAAGGACATTCGGATGAGTTTTCCCCAAAATCATATATAAAACCTCAGGATGCTTTTCAATAACCTTTGGTAACGCTTTTATTACCGTCTCAATCCCTTTATTCCGGTTAATAAAACCAAAGGTAATTATGACCTTTTTATTTTCGAGGTTAAACTCCTTTTTGGATTGGAGCTGATTAAAATGAATATCAGGGACACCATGTTCAATATATACAATTTTCTTTTTATCTACATTATAGATGGTTGTAAGAAACTCAATGGCTTTATGGCTCATTACTATTATCTTATTGGCCATTTTGCATATCTCCACCAATACAGCTTTTTCGTTGTAGGAGGGAGTTTTAATAATTGTATGAAGGGTGACGATCAGGGGAATTTCAAGTCGGTGAAGCAAAGGAAGAATATATACGCCATTTTGTCCTCCAAATATACCAAATTCATGCTCCAGTATACAAAGGTCAGCACCGCTGAGATTTATGAATTTTACTGCCGATAAATAATCTCTTTGATGTTCCTGTCTAATTGTCAGTTTTACTTCTTCAGGATAATCATAGGTTTGTTCATGATCGTTCATGGCTATAACGAATCCTTCAATTGAAGCATTCGTTGTTTTATTACCTGCCTGCCGGCAGGCAAGGTTCATTACCATGGAATTGTAGAGGTTCATGGTAAAAGTTCCAATACCACATTCCCTTGGAGGATACGTTCCGATATATGCAATTTTCATAATGTCAAAGATACAATTAAATGATTTTAAAGCGTGGCTCACTTACTGCTGGAATGTCAGGCCGCGTAAACTTTAAAAAAGTGGCTCAGTTTCATCCCATATAATCACTGAGATATGTCCTTTAACTTGTTAGTGCTTAATACACAGTCTTATTACAGCTCCCCCATTAAAGGTAAAAATAAAATATTAATCTATTATTTCTCTTAAAAGTGTAACCATTAATATCTATTGCGGAGATTAGGAACAAAAACCAGCCTTCTGAGCCGGATTTTTATTACCTTGCAGAATATTACATAAATACTCACTATCATGATACGCTCTAAAGGAGAGCCCAAACTAATCTACAAGGCCAAGGGCGATGAACATTATTTTCCTACGCCAAACCCTGCTTATTATTATGGTATGCCGGACAATAATGTCTATGTCATATATTCAAGCCATTACGAAAACCCTGATGGCAAGGTTGGATTTGAATTTGTTATAGCAATACTTGAAGAATTTTCATATAATTATGAAAAAGAGACCTTACATGCATATAAGGACAATGATATATGGTCACTGACCATGAAAGAGGCAGTTTGTGGCTGGACTCAAAAAATGAAGATTCTTAAGACTTACAAAATGGATGAAACTCGTTTATCACCTGTAACAGCTAAAGCAATCATGAATAAATTCATTGTGAGTAAAACAAAACAATAATCTGACCAAAAACCTAAAAATCTTACGCTCGTCCAGCTTAAACTTAATTAGAAATATTAGAAATCTATCTTAAAAAGACTGTGCATCTGTCTGATTATGAGAATATTATAAAAACATCAACAGATCCGTCAACAGGTAATATAAAAAACCTTGTAAATCCCCTCCTGGCTAAGATATGTTGCAAAGATGGAGCTTGATAATGCCCCGTAAAAACGAAGGAAATTGTCACGGCTTAAAAGAGCTTGAGGTGCTGTAGCTGTTACTT
>JBGOZX010000302.1:0-3090 GCA_041480425.1 Bacteroidia bacterium | reverse complement strand
TATGGATTCGACCATATATAACAAGATAAAGGAAAGTCATTTTCAGCATTCACTGTCAGCTGCCTACGAAGTCGTACAGAAATGGGGATCAATTGATTTAAACATAGAGTACAACAACTACCTTTATGACTGGTCAAAAAACAATCTTTCAGTTAACGGATTTATCGACCTCAGGGTCGCAAAAGGCGTATCGGTCAATTTCGGAGGAGGCGCTTCACTTATACATGACCAGCTTGGACTTGTTAAAGGAGGAGCAACGCCTGAGGAGGTTCTGTTGCGAAGAAAAGAGCTTGCCACTCAGTTTGAGTATTTCACTATGTTTGGCCTAACATTCACATTTGGCTCAATTTATAATAATGTGGTAAATCCGCGGTTTGGTAACAGAGGAGGAGGAGGTATGACAATAATGATGAACTGATGTTTTGCCCATTAACACAGGTTTTCATTTCTATTAATCATTTTTTACCAGAATTATATCAGTTTTTCAGATCTAAAATTCCAGGCGATCTGCTGGATTTCCTGAATATTCTTTTTAACTTTATTCCTGATGGTTATATGCAGTCAGTAAACTTAGGAATATATCAGTTTGGGATAAACCAATTGACTGATATTTTCATGTGTGACTGACCTGACGTGAGTATTGTTAAACTTATTATAAATCTTATTTTTTTAAAATTTTTTAATCATGGCAAAATCGTTAAAAGGAACAAAAACTGAACAGAACCTGCTGAAATCATTTGCAGGTGAATCGCAGGCCCGTAATCGCTATGAATTTTTTGCAAGTGTTGCAAGAAAAGAGGGTTATGAACAGATCGCGAATATTTTTACGGAAACTTCGCTCCAGGAGAAGGAGCATGCAAAAAGGTTCTTTAAATTTCTGGAAGGAGGAATGACTGAAATCACTGCAGGTTATCCCTCAGGAGTGATAGGTACAACAAAAGAAAATCTGAAAGCAGCAGCTGAAGGCGAGAATGAAGAGACCACAGATGTTTATCCAAATTTTGCAAAGGTTGCCGATAAAGAAGGATTTACTGAGATTGCAACCGTTTTTAAACTGATTGCAAAAGTTGAAGCTGAACACAAACGGAGATATCTTAAGCTTTTACAAAACATTTCGGAAGATACAGTTTTCATGAAAAAAGGAAAAGTATGGTGGAAGTGTCTCAACTGCGGATATGTTTACGAGTCGGCAAAGGCTCTTGAAACCTGTCCGGTATGTCTGCATCCCCAGGCTTTTATGCAGGTGAGGGAAGAGAATTACTAGGAAAAGAAGAATTATAAAATGAACTACTCCGCATCAAGCTATGGAGTATCTTCGGAAATTACTTTTTACTCGCAGCAAGCTGCGGGGAACTAACCCCGAAAGAGATTAGAATAAACTGACAAAAAAACTCGAACGCCTGACACGGACTATACAGTAAATAGTCTGGAAATCGTTTCCTCTCTGCCACGTCCGGCTCCACCAGTTGGCGGATCGGGCCGTTAGTTTTAATTGAAAATTTATGCTCTCATTCAACATCCACTCATGACGATGAATCTAATAGTATTACCACACAGATATTCTATCTATAAATTTAAGGATGAACTTACTCTGCCCGACTGGGTATATTCATCTGACTTTTATTCTATTACAAAAACGAAGGATGAGTTATCAGTGGTTGCTATTCAGATTGATTCTATTTCAAAGGATATCATCTGTAACAGAAATTGGCGAATTCTTAAAATTGCCGGACCCTTAGATTTCTCTTTGGTGGGGATTATAGCTGAGATATCTGCAACTCTTAAGAACATTAATATTCCAATCTTTTCAATATCAACTTTCGAAACAGATTATATTTTGGTTAAACAAAAAGATTTAAATCTTGCAGTAGTTGCACTTCGGGAAAAAGGACATAACCTTGTAACAGAAAAATAAATCACCACCTCATGGATAGCTTGCACATACTTTGGACAACTGATAATAAAGATACTGTAGTTAATATGTTAGCAATGTATGCAATTAACTCAAAGAGGAATGAATGGTGGCAAAATGTCAAGGTAAGAAATATGGGGGAACCGCTGACTGATTATATTAAATCGGAAGACAAAATACTGACAATTTAACCGGACTTTTAGCACGACTATAGCTAACGCCTGGATTTACTTGTTAAATGCCAAAAACCACATATCGTGCATTTATACGAATGTATTTCCCGTACTTCCCGATTTTCTTCAATGTACCTGATCATTGCCTGAGCATCCTCAAGCGAATTATACATTGTCTTCTTGCATGGAGGATCAATCGGATTAATCTTTGTTTTATTTGAAGGTCTGAAGCCCATCTTAGAATTATAAATCAAAACGCCCTCGTTTGAGTCTCGAAAAGTTAATTAATAAATTCATGAATCACTATTATACCTACTTTTCAAGGTATTCTGAGAACTTTTGATCTATGTGCTGATTAAACCATTTATCGATGACTGTTTTCTTAAACCTCCATTCCTTCCCCAGTTTTGCTGCAGGAATTTTACCATTTTGTGCCCATGTATAGATAGTCTGAGGTTTTAGCTTTAAATATTTCGCTACGTCCTCAATAGTCATTATATCATCCATATTTTAATTCTTCAAGAGATTTAGGAGATTTGTATCGTTTTCTTCAGAGTTGTCCTTTTCCTGATTTTGATAAGGTGCTTTAATTTCTTCATTCTGATTAATATCTTTCTTTGATGCCAGCTGTTGAACCGAATAAATTATCGCTGTATAAAAATTACCCTCATATTTCCTGAAAAGTTTAAAATCCTCATCTTTATTACATAAAAATGGGCGTAGATTCCAGGCTAACTGAATTCCAACAAATGCCAGAATTATAATCCAGATTTTGAAAACCGTAACTCCTATATGCGGATAAATATCTTTTTTCTCACATGCGTATTTTAAGGCCTCTATCATAAGTCTCATCCCGAAAATGCCAGAGAAAATAAAAATTGCTACATGCAGAAGCTGCAGGAAATGATAGTTACCGCCTGTTATCTGAAACAAAATGATGATTGGCGAAAAAGAAAATGCTATTGCTGATGTAAGTACAAATCCGCTTAAGACAATTATTATCAT
>JBGOZX010000301.1:0-3116 GCA_041480425.1 Bacteroidia bacterium | reverse complement strand
GGGCATTAAGGTGATTGAAGGAAACAGGACTATACAGAATTTTGTTCTGCACAAGAAGAAATAATCCGGATAATTTATAGTTTTAACAGACCCGGAAACTAAACCGGGTTTTTCTTTTTAATTCCTTTTAAAATCTTCAAAATAAATGAAATTAAAAAACCACTTACTCCGTTAAACCTCTGTAAGTGGTTGATTTTCACATGTAGCGAGACGAGGAATGATCCCCGGACCTCATGATTATTCATCAAAATTAACCTTCTTGTAATTAGTCAGTTCCATAGCCTTTTTCCGGTATGTTTTCTTACTATGCTTATCATTGTTAACGTCACTGATGCGGCTTAGACCGAACCAGGCATAGGCTGCAAATTCATTGCCATAATCACCAAAAACGGAAATGTCACTGACTCCTTTATTATAGTATTTTTGAGCCTGTATATTATCATGATATTTCTTCTCCTGTAAAATGCCATTGAAAATTGTGAGTTGTGCCTGGAAGTAGGAATTGTTCCTTATTACATCGGATGATCTGATCAGACTTTCAGCTTCGTCGTACTTCTTTACCAGCAGCAGGTTTTTTATATAAACGGCCAGATATTGCATATTGGCAGGATATAGCTCATGAAGAGACTTGCTGTAAACATAAGCCTGTTGATAATTATTTTCAAAGCTTATATAAATATCTGAAAGAAAAGAAGATGATTCTGCTTTTAGCATTATGGAATTTTTAGCCGCTGTCTGAATTTCCATCAAACCCTTTGCCCTGTCTCCTTTTGGAAAAAGAAATGCCAGCATCTTGTAAACCGGGTGGGCGTCGGGGTATGCCTCACGATAGTAATTGTAGAGTCCGGTGAAAAAATAAAAATCGGAATAAACGGAGGGATAATCAAAGGATTGCCTTACATAACGATATGTACTTTTTGCAAGAGGAAACACCTCATCACTGAGGTCATTATCGGCATAATACAACAACAGCATTCCCCTGGCACTCAGATTGGCCAGTAAATATTCCGCGTAATCAGCGGGATTATTATTTTTTTCACATAATCTGATACAACTGCGCATGTCATTTTCATAGGAAATACAGGTCGGCGAGGAAGGAATCAGAGGATAGTTCTCCCAATATGTTATCATTCCGTTCAGCAGATATACTACCGGATGTCCCGGAAAAGACTGATTTATCTTTCGGGAGATATCACGTGCATTATCAAACCGGAGGCTGTAAATGTCGTCAACACCCCTTTTAATCAGGTTTATGGAAGCAGTATCTTTAAGTATCTGTGCGTGTACTGCAGTCGTACTTAAAAAGTACAATACCATTATACATTTTATGAATATTCTGAATCTTTTTGGCATCGATGAAATAAATAATTGCAAGTTTATACTTTTTTAAATCGCATAATGCATTAAGTATATATTTTTCATCGAATCTTTCATTTCTTTAATTAATGGAAAAGGCAGTGACCTTGACCATAGAGTTGGCCGGATCAAATTGACCACCAAAAGCCAGAGTTAAGTGCTTGTTGTTTAATTATGTATGTTAATTGTAATCAGACAGGCTAAATGTGGTCAATACGCCCGGCTTTTGCAATCATATGCTCATTTTGCTCTGGTTTCAGATGTTAAGTCTGACCGCATTTCCCGATTTACAGGCAAGTATTGAAGTACGGTAGAGGGAGGGTATTTTAAAATGACATAATTCAATTCATTTCAATTTTTATGTTTAACTTGAGTATGAACTGCGAAAGGTGAAAGTCAGACTAAGAGCATTGTATAATATGTATTTCAGTGTATTAATGGGAAGATGCTTTTGTGACTGACGGTGCTTTGCTTTAAGTGAATATTAGTAAATAAGATTGCAGAGGTGAGTATTTATTTTGATCCTTACTGTTTGATGACCAGGGAGCCTGGCATAATTTCGTAATAACAGTTTGGCAGATATAAGTAATAACATTATCATATCTGACAGTTTTTGATTTTAACAGGCAATTCTATTAACTTTAAAACGAGTTATGGGCCAATGCGAACGGTATCAATTAGATAGATACCACCTTGACTACTCCTTTGTATGACGCGACCGCATTTTTGGCACATTTGCTTTTGCGCCAATCACACAAGCCATCCTTGCTGCAAAAGCAAAAGAGCCATTTATCCGTATCGTTACCAAAATTATGTTTCATATCATGTCAGTCAGGTTTATCCTGACATATCTGCTACAAGTAATTAATTTTTCAAAATCCAAAAGTCAATTATTCAATTATCTTTTGTATCATTGTAGTCAGGTTTAACCTGACTTAATTACTATGAAGAATAAATATATATCAAAACAATCCAATGAACTTCTTTCCTGGTTCAGGGAAAGGGACATGAATTGTTTTGATTATAAAGAGGCTTTTAAGGCCCTCCCCAATTCTAAAGAGAGTGCAGTCAGAGAATTACTGAGTGATATGACAAAAAGAGGACTGCTTATGAGATTAAAAGAAAGCAAATATTTCATCATTCCGTATGAACAGGATTCTGGTTCCTTCATGCCTGATTGGCATCTGGCGGCTGAATGCCTTGCTGGCGGGAACAATTATTATATAGGTTATTATTCGGCTTTGGAGATTCTTGACTTAATAACTCAGCCATCTTTAAAGGAACAAGTCGTTGTTTCAAAGCAAATGAGACCTTCAATTCTCAATATTAAAAATGTTTCATTCCAGTTCATTTTCCACAACGAGAATCATTTCTTCGGTTATAGAAAAACATGGATTGACAGTTATAATAAAGTAATTTGTTCTGATCTTGAAAAAACAATAATCGATTGCCTGTTTAATACTGGTTATGCAGGTGGTATCGTTGAGATAGCAAGGGCTATTAATGTTTCGAAAGATCAAATCAATTTCAAAAGATTAATGGAGTATATAAAGAGATTCAATTCTCAGGCTGTAATAAAAAGAATGGGGTTTCTTCTCGAATTACTTGAAATAAAGAATAATATCATAATTGAACTTCAACAATTGAAAACAGCTTCCTATGTATTACTTGATACCGAACTTCCAAAAACAGGGAAAATGATCAGCAGGTGGAGTATTCAACAGAATCTGGAAACTGAAACTATAAAATCCGCCATTTAT
>JBGOZX010000300.1:0-3212 GCA_041480425.1 Bacteroidia bacterium | reverse complement strand
TTTCTGTTCCCAAAATATCAGAAAATTTGGTAACTAATTTAAGTAATTGATTTTATTGATTTTCTAAGAAAAAGGTTTAGATTATCATAATATAAAGCCTGGTAACCACTTTAAAGAACGGTGCGGAGCTGAAAATCCATACGAGTAGGAATTACTTAATAATTTCGCACATGAAAAGAATTGTAATAACTTGTTTGATTGTATTTTGTTTGGTTTCAATCAGTTATGCACAGGATTATAACACCGGGGTCGGACTAAGAGCAGGCTTTTATAGTGGCCTGACTGTTAAGCATTTCATTGGAACAAAGTCCGCCTTTGAAGGGATCCTCGCCACCAGATGGAGAGGATTTGAAATTACCGGTCTTCTTGAGATCCATAACCAGGCTTTCGACGCAGAAAGATTGAAATGGTATTTTGGATTCGGAGGGCATATTGGCTTCTGGAACGGTGATTATGCAAAATGGGGAACACCCGGATCAAAATATACTGTTTTAGGTATCGATGGAATACTAGGTCTGGAATATAGCTTCACGGAAATTCCTGTAAATATAAGCCTCGACTGGAAGCCCACCATCAATATTGTAGGTTATTCAGGTTTCTGGGCCGACGGTGGAGCTCTCTCAATAAGGTATATCTTTTAAAATACAATAGTGCCGGGCTTGAATTACAGGATAAGAAAAATAAAGGAGATTGATGTTCCTGATCATTTATTTTTAGAATAATAAAATGACCGTCTCTGTTTGTTAAGGACGGTCATTTTCGTATATTAAAACCTGTTGTTAAAACCGATATCCGATTGAAAGACCGAAACCTGTGTTCTTATATGAGGTTTTATCATTATTAACCCAGTCATATACCGGGTTAATCTTCAGCATTCCGAGCTGGGCATTCAGCTGGCAAAATATCCCGCTTGCCAATTCGTATCCGGCAAAAATGTTACCACCTGCATCAAATGCTTTAAAATAGGCTACCAATAAGGGATCACCTGTCTCCACAACATTTTTGAATTCAATATCTGTCTCAAGGGTTAAAGAGCCGCCTTCAGTTATTACTTTGCCCCCGATACCATAACCAATATAGGGTCCAAATCCAAGCATAAAATATCCTTTGCCCAGCAAGGCTTTATAAAACACATTTAAAGGTAATTCAATATAAGAAAGCTTGTATGTGCTTGTTAATGAGCCATAAGTATTTTTTGCTCCTTTTGTGGTGAATAGTAATCCTGGTTGAAAAAATAACTGTGGAGCAACGGGTATCTGAATATTGATTCCAATGTGATAACCAATGATCATATCATTTGTAAGTTTGTCCCCATTATTATCTTTTCCGTTCAAATTCTGGAGATTTATGCCGCCGAGGATGGCAAAGGAGATTTTTGCTTTATCTGTACTTTGAGCAATTGCTAAAGGGGCTGAAAGCACAAGGATCAATAAAAGAGAAAATAGTCTTGTTTTCATGTGTTTAATTTTAATTTATTTACCTGCTTCTTTTTCAGCTTCAGCCTTCATCTTCTCATTTGCAGTGATCAGAAACTCAACCCTTCGGTTTTTAGCACGATTCTGATCTGTCTTATTGTCATATTTTGGAGCAGTTTCGCCAAATCCTTTAATTGTAACACGTTTGGCCGTTATACCTTTACCGGCCAGATAACCTGACACTGCATTAGCCCTTCTTTCAGATAAGGCCTGGTTATACGATTTACTCCCTTTACTGTCAGTATGTCCCTGCACTTCAATATCCGTATCAGGATAATGGTTCAGAACTGTAACCAGTTTATCAAGGTTAGTTTTAGCATCATCCGACAGATTTGATTTGTCAAATGCAAATAGAACGTTACTGCTGAATTCCACTACGATTCCTTCACCTACACGTTCAACCTTTGCATCAGGAACGGTATTCTTTATTTCCTCAGCCTGTTTGTCCATCTGATGGCCAATTACAGCACCTGCAGCACCTCCTACTGCAGCTCCGATAATTGCACCCAGAGCAGTATTCCCTGAAGCCCTGCCAATCACCGCGCCCATTGCACCACCTGCTGCAGTTCCGACAACAGCTCCTTTCTGTGTTTTGTTCATTGAAGCGCAACCTGAAAAAATCAAAGCTGCACTTAAAATCATAATTAAACTCATTCTCAACTTTTTCATAATAGATGCATTTAATTGTATAAAGATTCCTGTAATGGATAATATTAACTATTATTATGCGAAAGGTAGGCTCATTTAAACTAGCAAGTGTTACACAACTTCCGATAAGAGTTACATCATTCACACATTTTGAGTGCGCGATAAGTCATTTTACAAATAACACCGGACCATTGCAAAATGTATTAAATGTAAAGAATCAACTACCCTATGGCGTTGTAGAAAAAGTGTGAATTATATAACTCATTTCTGGAATTGTGTAACGCTTTACTGAATTATAGGACTTACCTTTGTTTTGTGAATACTCTTTTGTTATTAAAAACAAACAAAGAACTGGTAAGAATTATTTCAACTCAATAATCATCTACTTAAATCCAGAAAATGCTAAGCAGTTTACCTGATGGTTTTTTTATCACACTTATTAAAAAATAATGAAAGCACCAAGATTAATTTCTAAAACGAAAAATATCTTATTAGGTATTTTGACAACAATGATGATCTTTCCATTCACTTCATGTGCAAGAAAGGTAATTTTTTTATCTTCATCAGTTGTTCCGGCAGCACAAGGCTATGTAAAGGTAAAAAGAGACAATAACAAGAATTATGTTATTCAAATAAACATATCAAATTTAGCTGAAGTCTCAAGACTGCAAACCTCAAAACAAACCTATGTAGTCTGGATGACTACAGACCAGGAAAAGACGAAAAATATAGGGCAGTTAACTAGTTCAACAGGTTTCCTTTCAAAACAATTGAAAGCATCTTTTAAGACGATCTCTTCATCTAGACCAACTAAAATATTTATTACTGCCGAAAATGACGGAACTGCTCAATATCCGGATGGGCAATTTGTATTATCAACAGAATTTTTTTGAAATTAATAATTAGAATAAAATAAGAAAGTTATATCAAGGTAACAACTTTGCTCGTCACTTATGAATATTTTACTCGAAATTCCTCAAGAATTCGATTTTTATGCAGGTTTAAACTTTGGATGCCTGAATTGCTGATAGAAAAAATTGTAAGTCACCGTAATTTATCAACGAAAAAGCAAATAACGGCATTCCATTC
>JBGOZX010000299.1:0-3245 GCA_041480425.1 Bacteroidia bacterium | reverse complement strand
TTTTTTCTGTACAAAGCGAAGTTGCCCAAAATATTGCACGGGAATTACATGCAGTTATTACAACTGAGGAAAAACAACTCATTGAGAAAACACCAACAAAAAACATGACAGCCTACGATTTACTTCTTAAGGCAAGAAGCAGTCAGGGGATGGAAAGGCTTAGATTATTGGACGAAGCTCTGAGTTATGATTCAAGTTTTGCAGCCGTCTATGCTGAGAAAGGTGCTTGGTGGCTTTGGTATGCCGGAGGTTGGAAGGGATCAGTTAGTTCTAAAGAAGTTCTTTCAAATGCTCTGCCTCTACTCACCAAGGCTTTGGAAATTGATCCAAATAATGCTGAAGCTCATTACGGACTGGCAGGGTTACAAATATGGTACTTCTGTAACTTCGAAGCTTCTGAAAAGGAGTATGAAATAGCTCTACAGCTTGATCCTTCAAATGCTGAGATTATACATGACTATACTGATCTTCTTGATGCAGCCGGAAGATTTGAAGAAGCTCTGGAATGGTCAAACAAAGGTGTGGAAGCTGACCCGGCAACAAAATGGGAAAAGGGTCTCCGGCAATATTTCATGAATCAATATGATGAAGCAATTGAAACATATAAAGATCATATTAGCTCTAATCCTGATCCTAACAGATATACCGAGGAAGCAAGAGTTAGTTTATACCTTGGAAACTATCAGGATGTAATTTCAATTATTGATAAATATTTACTTGAATTTCCTGGAGACAGGGCACCACGTCCATTGGCTACAATGGCAATAGCATATTTCAAACTTGAACAATTTGATAAGGCACAAAAACTTTTGGAAGAGATAAAGGAAAAAAGTGAAAAGTCAGCAGCCGGGAGTCCATCCTTTTACACTGCAATGATATACGCTCAAATGGGTAAAATAGACTTAGCCTTCGAATGGATTGAAAAGGCTTACGAGACGAATGAAGTAGAGATGTACTGGCTAAAAGTAGAACCTCCCTTTGAACCTCTGAGATCTGATCCCCGTTGGCAAACAATGCTTGGGAAAGTTGGCTTTCCTAAAGACTAGTAAATCTTATTTTGAAAATTTCTGCCAGGAACTAAACTCTCTTTGTTCCTGCTAATTGATAATTAAAAGATCAGCGATCTGCAGGAGCTTCAATTAAATGCTCTCAGAGCCGAGTGATTTTTTCACAAGTTCAATTCCTTCTTTTTTGCCAAGGTTCCGGCTATATTTTTTTTCTATTGCATTATTCCAATGTTCCATTACTCCCAGACTGGATATTTTGGAATTATTCCGTTGAGGATCATATTTTACTTTTGATGGAGGATTATCCGCCTGTGCAGCTTCGATCAGGTATTGGTCGCTGAAAGCCATGTCCGGTGCATCAGGCCATTCACATCTTAGAAAATCAAGACCGACGGCATCGATTGCTACCGGATCCTGGGATGCAAAAAGGCTGCATGCCCAGCTGTTATTGAATGGTTCCATCTTCCATTTTGGATCAGGAACGCCATTAACAAGCTTAGATCCGTAAATGCCATCGATAAGAAATAACATCGTTTTGTCGCCAAGATCTTTATGCGCAATAAAGTCAACAAAAGTCAAATATTGAGGTTTGCCTTCCCGGTCGGGATTAAAATTGTCATGTGCATTTTTGCGCCAGTTATTATCTATACTGGTGACTCCGTAATAATTTTTTGCGCATAATGTAACACCCTGCCCTACATGTCCTTTCAGCAAGGCTATATTTATCAGGTAATCAGCTTCCACAGCACAGGTGGCCAGGCCAGTGGCCAATTTGCCGTTGTCTACCGAATAAGGTATTGCATTTTCAGTGTAAGTTGATTTTATACGGCCATCACCTCCTGCATTATCAATGAAAACAACGTCAGGGAAAATTGCATGGCATTTATTAAAAATATTATCAGTAATAAATCTGCTGGCATCAAACACAGTAATATTATTCTGAGGAATTCCGGCCTCATTGACCAGACTTTGCAGAACTGAAAGCACCAGTTGGGGGGTTGCATTAATCTCCGGTGAATCCTGGTGGCTGTAAGTATTATTGGTGTTAATTTTAATTGCAATTTTTTGACCGGGCTGATAACACTGATTCTTTCTGCTATGCCTGGTATTGAAGTATTTGAAAAGAGCCATCCATGCTTTCTTTTCTGTCTTTTCGCCTGTAAGGGTTGTAAGAGATTCTTTCAGCATTTTATCGGTTTCTGACTGTGAGGTGACATTTCCATCCCACCAGTTGCCTGTTGTTCCATCCCAACTGGCAACGCCTGGATCATGAACCCAGACAACCCTCCCAGGGAAGATCCCTTTTGCTGTACCAACAGGTTGATTAGGGGTTATGATCCATTCCGCATTGGTTTTTACAGAAGCATGCCCGGTTTCTTTGCTTATTACAAATACTGAACCTGCAATAGCAATCAATATGAATAAAGCGCCTTTAAGATAATTTGACCTGATAAAGTTCAGCTTTGCTTTTTTTAAAGCTGCAATTGATCCGACAAGCGACAGGAGGTAAATAACAAATCCTGACATAACCGGCGCCGATACCCGCATGCAGGGATATGTGGCTCTCTGAGGCTTTGGAATGACACGTATAAGAAACCAGGTTGTTGTGGCAATTCCGGATAAAATAAATGTAATCTTCAGAAAAGTAGTCTTTTTAATGAATCTTATCCATGTTAAAATTATATTCACAATATTCTTCATACATGTTGATTTTTATAGTTACTACAAATGTAAGGTTTGTGATAATAGGAAAATTCAATATAAAGCTTCTTTTTAAATAACCTGGTTATCTTTCAACAGATAATTTTATCTATACTTTTACAACCCATATACAACCATTTGATTTTGAATTGGAATTACCGTACTTTTATAAAATCAAACCTTGTTATAATTTCCTCATTCAATGCAGATCTGGTCCACTGAAATAAAAGAACTGGAAATATTATACACCTCAATAAAAGGTCGGTTTCCTGAATTGGAGAAAGAATTGGAGCAACTGATAGAGACTAAAGATGCGAATGTAGTCATGCTCTATTCGAGAAGATGCCTTGAGGTGATCATAACCGATATGTGTGAATCTGAACTAAAAAGACCACGTAAAACCGAACCGCTAAAGGGTATTATCGACAAGCTGAATAAGGAAGAGAAAGTCCCTTCTCACATTATTACCTCAATGGATCATCTGAACAGCCTTTCCACCTTTGGCGCCCATCCTAAAGAATACGATCCGGAACAGGT
>JBGOZX010000298.1:0-3248 GCA_041480425.1 Bacteroidia bacterium | reverse complement strand
CTGCAGCTTATCTCTCACGTGCAGGACAAAAAGTGTTGCTTATTGAAAAAAACAAGGAGTGCGGAGGACTGGTTAATTAATTTAATAGTGACGGTTTCCATTTTGATGCCGGGGTAAGAGCCCTGGAAGATGCAGGTATTATTTTCCCTATGTTAAAGGACTTAGGCATTCAGCTCGAAGTTGTTAAAAGTCCGGTTTCTCTGGGCATAGAAAACGAAATTTTACATATAGAAAATCTGGATAGTTTATCAAAATACCGGGAACTTCTGATAAAATTATTCCCGGATTGTGAAGGAGAGATTGATGAGCTCGTAAAAATCATACGGAAAATAATGAAACACATGGATGTGCTCTATGGTATAGAGAATCCTGTGTTTAAAGATTTAAAGCGTGACAGAACCTTCGTTTTCAAAAAACTTTTACCCTGGCTGCCGAAATTTATTTTTACCGTTGGAAAAATAAACCGCATGAACATGCCGGTTGAGGAATATTTAAAAACAATTGTAAAAAATCCTTCACTTCGGGATATGATTTCACAGCATTTCTTCAAAAATACGCCTGCTTTTTTTGCATTGAGCTATTTTTCCTTATATCTCGATTATTTCTATCCCAAAGGAGGAGTAGGAAAACTGCCGGAAGCCTTGAAAAACAAAATAACAGAATGTGGAGGAGAAATAAAGACAGAGACAAAAATTATTGAAGTAATGGCTGAAAAATGTCTTGTAAAAGACCAAAAAAATATCACTTATAAATATGACAATCTTATCTGGGCTGCTGATTTAAAAACACTCTATAAAATTACAGAAACAGAAGGTTTATTGCCCAAAATAAAAACAATATTTGAGGATGCAAAAAACAAGATTCTGAAAAACCGGGGCGGAGATTCTGTGTTTTCTTTATTCCTGGAAGCAGATGAGCCGATTGAAAGTTTCAGGAAAATTGCACATGGCCATTTCTTTTATACCCCCTTAAAACTGGGTTTAGGTGAAACTCACAGGGAGGAGCTAAATTATCTGCTAAGTAATTTTGAAAAAATTGAAAAAGAACAAATTTTGACCTGGCTGGACAAATTTACCAGATTAAACACTTACGAAATTTCTATTCCAGGACTTAAAGATCCTGAATTGGTTCCTCCGGGCAAAACCGGCATAATTATTAGTTTCCTTGCTGAATATGATTTGTTTAACAAAATTCAAAATGCAGGTTGGCTTGATGAGTTTATTTCGGAACTTGAGAATCGTGTTTTGAGTGTAATATCTGTTTCTGTCTACCCCATGTTGAAAGATAAAATTATATCACGCTTTTCTTTTACACCCTTAAGCATTGAAAATAGAGTAGGCAGTTCTGAAGGAGCTATTACGGGATGGTCATTTCAAAAATCTATGCCGGTTATAAACAAAATTCAGATCGCTGATCGTTCAGTTCTGACACCAGTACCTTCAATTTATCAGGCAGGACAATGGGCTTACAGTCCTGCAGGTGTGCCAATGTCAATTTTAACTGGTAAACTTGCTGCTGATAGAGCATTAAAACAAATGAGGAGGTTCAAAACTGATAATGTCCTGAACGTTTAATATAAAAATAATTATTCCCAACATTTTGAAAATGATAACAGTAAGATCAATTTCGAAATCTTTCGGACATATTGAAGCGATAAAAAATGTGAGTTTCAGTATTAATAAAGGAGAGATATTTGGTATTTTGGGGCCAAACGGGGCGGGAAAATCAACAATTGTAAACATACTAAACACTTTAGTTAAACCTGACAAGGGTGATGTTATTATTGACGGGGTCAATATTGACGACAATGGAGATACTATCAAGTTGATAATGGGGGTGGTTCCTCAGGAAATTGCCTTATATGAAGAGCTTTCAGCTTATGAAAACCTAATGTTCTGGGGCGGATTGTATGATATTCCAAAATCAGAGCTTAAGGCAAATGTCAATAAAACTTTGGAGATTGTTGATCTATCAAACAGGAAAAATGATAGAATTAAAACCTTTTCGGGGGGAATGAAGCGAAGGATTAATATTGCCTGCTCATTATTGCATAATCCTAAGATATTGGTGTTGGATGAACCTACGGTCGGTGTTGATCCTCAAAACAGGAATCATATTTTTGAGGTCATTGAGAGATTGAATAATGAAGGGATGACTATTATCTACACAACTCACTATATGGAAGAAGCTGAACGGTTTTGTAACACCATTGCTATTATAGATGTTGGCCGTATTATTGCACTTGGCACACTGAAAGAGTTAAGGGAAATCAGTGATGCCAAAGATCTATTGACAATTAAACTGGCCGATTTGAATAATGAAACAATATCAAGAATTACATCAGCAAATCCACTAATTAGTTATGACAGTGCCTCTAACACCATGGAAGTAGAGTGTGAAAATATTAGTAATGAAATTTCGATAATTATAAACCATATTCAAAACTCGGGTGGTGTAATTGAAAGAATTTATACCCAGGGAACGAATCTGGAATCTATTTTTTTGAAATTGACAGGAAAAAAATTAAGAGACTAAATTATGCTTAAGCTATTCAAAAAAGATTTGAAACTTTTTTTTCATGATCAACGCTCTGTCATTCTCACATTTCTTCTTCCGGTAATTTTAATAAGCCTTTTTGCATTCGCTTATGGTGGAATTGGAGTATTCGATGGTCGTTCTGAACCTGTGAACTTGCTGGTTGCCGATATGGATCAAACAAGGTCTTCAAAAGAAATTGTTAATAAGATTGATTCTCTTGAAGATACGAGAATTATTTTTTCAGATGCTATAAAGTCTAAAGAACTGGTAATTAAAGGAAAATATCCATGTGTTTTAATAATCTATAAGGGTTTTCAGGATTCTCTGGAAGCTGGAAACGCAACACCCATTGAACTGGTGTATGACAGGTCACGGGAAATGGAAATTGGAATTCTTCAACAGAACTTGATCAGCACTTTAATGTCGTCAACAGGTGAAATAATTGTCAGAAAAAGCATTGAAAACTATCTGCAAGACCAGTTCCCCGATATCGACAAAAGTATAAGTGAGAATATACTCAAAATTGCAATAAAAAATGACAATAACAAACCTGCAATAAAGTGGACTTCTATTGTTGGAGAGAAGAATGATACGAAACTAGGTCTCATACAAGCCGTTGCGGGCACTGCCATACTTATGTTGCTCTTCAGCGTTGCCGGAGTGGGGACAAGCATTCTGGAAGAAAAGGAAAACGGAACAATAAACAGATT
>JBGOZX010000297.1:0-3286 GCA_041480425.1 Bacteroidia bacterium | reverse complement strand
TGGATCACTAATTTCAGAAAAACTCAGTCATACGCTCTTATCTATGCAAAATACTTTAAGAATATACGTTCCAATGCGATAGTAAAGAGTGATTATTATGCAATGAGTACCGGAAAGGTATCTCCATGGGACGATTTGATAAAAGTATACAGCGACAGTATAAAGTGGGACTGGCGTCTGCTGGCTTCTTTGATCTACCAGGAATCGCGGTTTATTCCCGATGTGGTATCAAGGGTTGGAGCTTACGGATTAATGCAGATAATGCCTGAAACCGGCAAGCGCTTTGGAATAGATATAACTTCCTCGCCACAGAATAATCTTAAGGCCGGAGCAAAATATATTAACTGGCTGCATAATATATTTGATACAAAGATCCCGGATGTAAATGAAAGAACTAAATTCATACTTGCTTCATATAATGCCGGACCCGGTCATGTTCTTGATGCAATGAAGCTGGCTGAGAAAAACGGTAATGATCCTCGGAAATGGGAGGAAAATGTCGCAGTATGGCTTCAGAAAAAATCAGAGCCTCAGTACTTTAATGATTCTGTGGTTAAGTACGGTTATTTCAAGGGTAAAGAATCAATTGCTTTTGTTCATCAGGTTCTCGGCAGGTATGAACATTATAAAAATATTGTACCGGATATTAAAGACCCCCTTTAGATATTTACTGAATTTTCTCCCCCTCTGGGGGAGATCCCAAAGGGAGAGGGGGTTTCTATTCTTTTATTCTTTGTAAAACAGCATCTGCTTTGTTATCGGAACAGCTTTTGGTTTCTTGCCATTTTCCACTGTTCCAATAGTAAGTGACTCATCTCCAGTTCTCTCAAAGAACTGAATTATTATAGGATAATATCCAGGATTTAACGGTACAAGCTTAACGACAGGATTATCAGCCGAGTGAAGCCCGTCATTATCCAGCAGTAATTTATTATTGAAATATACTTTTGAGCCGTCATCAGATACTACCCACAGGTTGTAGAGATCTTTCTTTGTGATATGAAGATATCCTTCAAACTGAACCGCAAAACTATCTTTTTTCAGAGCAAATTTAAGGTCAAGATTTTCGGTTGTACCTTTCTTTTTGGGTATCAGCTTTGAAAAATCAGGAACTGAATCCCAGACTCCTTCATAATAAGAATAACTTAATCCTGGTTTAAGGTTCTCCACATTTTGAAGTCCGTTTAAAAATTCTCCTTCAGAAAATATCCTGGTAACTGTGGGGACTTTATTATATTTCGTCGAAACACTCTTAACCTTTAATGTGCAAGGCTTATTAATTATTATTTTATCTGTGCAGAGCGGCGAAGTCATCCCAGGTTCTGTACCATCGGTGGTATATCTGAGATTAGGATTTCTGTTTTCGATAAGAGCATATGTTGAAGTTCCTTTTGGCAGAATACCTGCAAGCGGATAGACCATAAAGGGACCTCCCGCATTAAAGATAAACCGCAAACCGTCATATATACTTTTAAACGGTACTGAACCGTGATCTTCATTGGGATAAGCCATTACTTTCCAGTTTAAATCTTTTGGAGCAGAGGATTTAAGCAGCTTTTCCATTGAAGAGACACCCATTTCTTTCATTCCGTCACCCTCACGTCCTGAAATATAGATAGTCTTATTCCAATTCTTGGATTTAAGGAATTCATTCCGGGCATTTTTCACCTGCATCTGGTCCTTGTACCAAAAACTGGGATCTATTGCGATATAGCCATCGAAGAGATCAGGATCGGTTAACAGTGCATGCATTGCGAATACACCTCCGAATGAATGGCCTATCAGTACATTGTATGCTTCGGTTTTGAAATTCTTATCAATGTAGGGGATCAGCTCTTTCTTAAAGAACTGTACAAAATTATCAGCTCCCCCGCCAGTGGTTGCATTTCTGCTTGAATCCGGCAGAAAATCATGGTTCCTGTCAATGTTGAAAACTCCTATGACAATAGCTTTAGGCATCTTATTATTTAGAAAAAGAAATCTTGCAGTCGGAACTGCGTGCTGGTCGCGTCCATCGGCATCCAGTACATAAAGGACAGGAAACCTGACATCTTTGGCATCATATCCTTCAGGCAAAAAGATGCTGAACTTACGGTTTTGTTTTAAAACATCGGATTTCAGTGAATCCTGTTTTACTGTATATCCATCCTGAGCTGAAATACCAACAAAAATGCCAAGGGAAAGAGCTGCGATTAAGAATCTGATTTTCATAAAATGGATCTGTTTAATGTTTGATATAATTTGTTGCTCCCTGTAAATGCAGGAAGATAAAATATCTCAGGTAAATTTGTATTTTTATACTTAAAATTATTAAAAGACTGATATGATTCTGTTAAGTTGCACAATTAACGGAATTTTTTAGAAGAAAAAGTACGCAGATCAATTTTTATATAGAAATATTAACCCTTGAAATCATTTTTATGGACTTTATTCAACTCGCCAAATTGCGCTATTCTTCACGAAAATACAAGCAACAAAGTGTTGAAGAAGATAAGCTGAATTATGTACTGGAAGCCGGACGTGTTTCACCGTCGGCGAAAAACTATCAACCCCGGTATTTTGTGGTGGTAAGGGGTGAAAACCTCGAAAATATGTGCGAATGCTACAAGCGAGACTGGTTCAGAACTGCTCCGATGTGCATTGTCATGTGTTCCGATCATTCAAAATCCTGGAAAAGAGGTGACGGAAAGGATTCAGCAGATATTGATATTGCCATTGCCACGGATCACATCACCCTGGCTGCAACCAGCATTGGCCTGGCTACATGCTGGGTATGCAATTTCGACAAGCCAAAATTAGCTGAAGTTCTTAACCTGCCTGATCATATAGAACCTGTTGTTATTCTTCCGATTGGATATCCTGAAGATGCTGTAGATGTTGAGAGGCATTCTGCAAAAAGAAAGGCGATGAAAGATATGGTTGTTTACGGGAAATTCGGAATTAACCTATAAATCTCCTGCTTGGGCGGAGTACCCTCTTTAAATTCCCCCCAGTGGGGGGAAATGAAATCCAGTAGATTTTACTGAATTTTCTCCCCCTCCGGGAGGGCCGAGCGTTAAAAATTTGCCCAGTGGGAAAATTTAGCGAAGGAGCCAGTTTGCAGCGTAGGCCCGCTAGCCGAAGGCAAAGGGGGTCTTTATTCATATCTCAGTGACTCAACCGGATTCCTCGTTGCAGCCCGCCAGCTCTGCCAGTTTACTGTCACCAGGGCAATTCCAAAGGCAATAACACCTGCTAAGGCAAAAATCCACCAACTGAGATCTGTTTTATATGTAAAATTCTGCAG
>JBGOZX010000296.1:0-3387 GCA_041480425.1 Bacteroidia bacterium | reverse complement strand
TCTGAATTATTGTATTCTGATAATAAAGAATCCGGAAGTTTTATTTCTTTCTGCTTATGTATCTTCACATTAAGGAAGCCTGAATTTTCAACGATCTCCAGGTATTCATGCATTTCACATGCGCCTGAAACGCATCCTGCGTACATTTCAGAATCTTTCTTCATCTTTTCGGATAGTTTGCCTTTAATAACCACATCTGAAACGCAAAAGTGCCCCCCAGGTTTTAAAACTCTGATTATCTCCCTAAATGCTTTTGTTTTATCAGGAACAAGATTCAGAACGCAATTTGAAATCACAACATCAAATATATTGTCATCAAATGGCATAGCTTCAATATCCCCAAGCACAAATTCCACATTTTTAAAGTTTAGTTTTGTACAGTTTCCCCTGGCTTTTAAGACCATAGGTTCTGTCATATCGAGCCCGGTAACTTTCCCTGTTTCTCCAACTATTGCCCTTGCTACAAAACAATCATTGCCTGCACCACTTCCAAGATCAAGTACATGATTCCCTATCCTGATCCTTGCATAATCTGTAGGAATACCGCAACCAAGATTGAGATCTGCATCCGGATTATGGCCTTCCTTGTTCTTATAATTCTCACTGAATACTGTGTAATCTACATCAGGTCCGCAGCAGCATGATGAGCTACAACATGATGATTTCTCATTACTGCTTTGTTCGGCTATTTTGCCATATTTCTCTTTTACAATCTGTTTTAAATCGTCTGATTTCATAATTTTTTCTTTAGTTCTGATTCAAATAATCCGTAAAATTCATCTCTTATTTCATTCCTGACATCGTAAAAGGCATCCATGATTTCAGTATACGATCCTTTTACTTTTGAAGGATCCTCAAATCCCAGGTGCAGGCGATTCCTTACTTTTCCAGGGAAGACGGGGCAGGATTCATTAGCTTCATCACAAACTGTGATGACATAGTCCCACTCTTCATTCAGATATTGATCAACATTTTTAGGCTTATGTTTACTTATATCAATACCCTCCTCTTTCATCACCTTAACAGCTGTTGGATTTATCCGGGCAGCTGGTTCCGTTCCTGCCGAGAAGACTTGTAATCTTTTGTCAAATGATTGCAAAAAGCCCTGAGCCATCTGGCTGCGGCAGCTGTTCCCGGTGCATAGAATCAGAATTTTCATGGTACCATTTTTACCTTAGTCGCTATTTTATTACTTAATATTTTGCGAATATATAAAATCATTTCGTAATTTTGCGAAATATTAAAATAAAAATCATGTCAGATAAATTAGAATTTACTCAGGAAGTGCAGCAGATCGCCAGAATTTCTAAAGCGCTGAGTCATCCAGTGAGAGTATATATTCTTCAGAAGCTGTCAAAAATGAACTCATGCTGTTATAGTGGAGATCTGGTGGAAGAGATTCCGGTTGGACGCTCAACTCTTTCACAGCATTTGAAAGAACTAAAATATGCCGGACTGATCCAGGGAGAGATTAATCCCCCTTTTATAAAGTATTGCATCAACAGAAAGAACTGGGACGAAGCAAAGGAATTATTTACCACTTTCCTGAATGATAATAATCCGGAAGAAATATCATGCGATAATGCTGAATCCATGATAAATAAATCTACCCTTAGCGGGACTCATTAACCATATTCAATTTATTTCATTTTCAAATTTTCAAATTATAAACAATGGAAATAAAAATCTTAGGCACCGGTTGTCCCAAATGCAAAACGCTTGAAAAAGTGACACGTGAAGCGGTTGCTGAAACAGGTATTAATGCTATCATAGAAAAAGTTGAAGATATCGTCAAAATAATGGAGTACCATGTAATGCATACCCCTGGTTTGGTAATTAACGGGAAAGTCGTTCTCAGCGGACAGGTACCGACTGTAAAACAGGTTAAAGAAATCCTCATTAAAAATCAATAATTAAAATGCTATGAAAACGTACAGATTATTTATCGCACTTTTCTTGATAACTCCGTTTATTGCCTGCACAGCACAGACCTCCAATAAGGAAGCCAAAACCCAGGCTGACAATTCTGATAAAATTGAGGCCTACTATTTTCATTTTACTACCCGTTGTACTACCTGCAAGACAATTGAAGCCAGTACAAAAGAGAACCTGGAGAAACTTTATCCCAATCAGGTTAAGCAGGGCCTGATAACATTTCAATCTGTCAACCTCGATGAATCATCAAGCAAACCACTGGCAGAAAAACTTGGCGTATCTGGTCAGACTCTTCTTATTGTTAAGGGCGACCAGAAAATAAACCTCACCAACGAAGGATTTATGTACGCAGTTGTGAAACCTGAGAAATTCAAAGAGATAATTAACGAAAAGGTTGATGGTTTGTTGATAAAATAACTGTATGGAGTTTCTCACAAATCTTTTGGAGAACAGCACAATGCCATGGCTTACGGCATTTTTGCTTGGCTTAATGACCGCCATTAGTCCATGCCCGCTGGCAACAAATATCACTGCCGTTGGATTTATAAGCCGTGATATCGAAAACCGTAACAGGGTATTCATTAATGGATTGCTTTATACTCTCGGAAGAGCGATCACATATACTGCTATTGCATTAATAATCTTTCTCGGGGCTGATCAGTTGAAGTTTGGCGGTTTTTTTCAACGTTATGGGGAAAAGATTGTAGGACCGTTGCTGATCATTATCGGATTGTTTATGCTCGATATAGTCAGGATAAATTTCCCGGGATTTAACAGATTAACCTCCAGGATGCAGGATAAAAAGAAATGGGGTTATCTTGATGCAGTTCTACTTGGTTTGGTATTTGCACTGGCATTTTGTCCCTACAGCGGTGTTCTTTATTTCGGAATGCTTGTTCCCCTTACCGTCACCAGTGCATCCGGACTGTACCTGCCTATTGTTTTTGCAATAGCCACAGGAATCCCCGTGATAATTATTGCCTGGGTGCTTGCTTATACAGTTTCAGGGATAGGAAATGTTTATAACAAAATCAAATCATTTGAGATCTGGTTCAGACGTTTCATTGCAGTACTGTTTATAGTAGTTGGTATTTATTATATAATAAGAGTATACATATAGTAAAATTTGTTATGGTAAAAGAAGATTCCTCGCTAACGCTCGGAATGACATGGTGTGGGGAGGTACGGATGGAGGAGGTTGCAAAACACAGAGGTTTTTTGCAACCTCCTCACTATCCCCAAAAAGAAAAATGTCATTCCGAATGAAGCGAAGCGAAATGAGGAATCTTATTCCTTAAACTCACATTTTAGAAAGAAATTATGGAACTCAAAAAAGAACTTAAAATACTTGCATGGATCACAGCAGGGTTTGCATTTGCATTCTTTCTTCCGATCGAAAGCGCCCGTTTTAATACAGCAGTTGCAGCGACTTTGGATCTTGTAAAATGGTAT
>JBGOZX010000295.1:0-3482 GCA_041480425.1 Bacteroidia bacterium | reverse complement strand
TCAAATTTGATGCTCCAAACAAGGTCAGCTTATATCTTTTAGCCAGCAACTATTTTATTGTCGAAAATTTCAACGATGAACTTGTTAATGTAACACTTGAGCTTCCCAAGGTTTCTGAGATTCAGAAAGCTCTGACACTGCCTGCTGAGGGAAATGCAGTTCTTACTCGAAAGAATAACAGTGTAAGTATCACAGGGCTTTCTCCCAGAGCGCTTGTTGTTTTTTTATGTATGGTTCATCCGGGGTTCATGAGCAAAAATGGTCAGCATTTTTGTCTTCATATCTACCTTAAGTATATTGTGGTTGGTGTAATCTGCAATCAGCATATTGCCCCGGCTGTCAAAACGTATACCATTTCCGATGCTCCCATCCGGCAATTCAATAAATATACTTGTTTTACCTCCGGGAGCAATTTGACCTATTGTACCCTGACGGGTCAGATTAACGGCATAAACTATTCCTGATTTATCTACTGCAGGCCCTTCTACTCCGTTAGTAAAACTATTTACAGGTGTTAATACAGAAGATTTAAATAATTCAGAAGACGAAGAATTCTGAGCACTTGCTGTAAAAGAAAGTGCTGCATAAGTCATTGAAAATATTAAAACACGGGACATCAAAATTAATATTGTTGTTTTAGTTTGACAAAGTGGTAAAGATTGATCATCATTCCATAAATAACTCATCCCGAAGCAACTTTTATTGTGATTGTTTTGGTTGATAACAAATATAATTATTTTCCTGAACCTCAGGTAAACATTGGATATGCCAGTTTCCAAAATCTGCTTCAATAATTTCCATCAGAGAGTTATGGCCTTTATTCCGGTCAATTCACAGAATGCTTTTAACTCTTCGTAAAGATGAGCTCCGTAGCCCAGACATGCATATTCGTTATTCCATGATTGCAAGAGCATATCGATATCACAGTGAGCTTTAACAAAACCGTGGGGCCAGAAAGGAATACCACATTCATTTTTTCTTTTTTCAAGTTGATCTGCAGGCGGCTCAAAAATAGTGCAACGCGTAATTACCATCTCAAATTGCCCGTCATTTCTTCCAAGCCGAGCAAGCACACCTTCTCCAACCTTACAAACCAGTTTTATGGAGAGACCTCCGGCTTCGCCTTCGGTCGGGATTCCATGTTCTGCAAAGCCTGCCGGGCCAAGTTTACCAGCAAGAGAAGGCGGACAAGCACCATCGCCAATGATCTTTATTTCATTGTTTGATTTATCAATATGCTGTAAATCACCATAATAAACAGGTTCCTTGCTTAGATCTGTTAAACATTTAACAGTAAGCGCTGTATTGAAATCTCCCAGAGTTGAAGTGCCCATTCCTTCTTCCAGCATCATGCTCTGTGCGAAACAGGTGGCACTATATTCATCACCAAGACCGGGGAAAGACTGGATAGTGTAGAAATCCCATTCATTCTTCCTGACTAGCTTCTCTAAAGCCAGGTAAAGCCGTATTGAACGATCAGACTGGTCGTTAACAGGGATTGGTTCTGCAAAAAGTTTCTGTATCCTGACCTTGGTATCCTCAATCTCTTTTATAGATATTTTCTTTGCAGTTTCAAGTAATTCTGAAGTATCCCGGGAATCGATATCCACGCCGAAGACTTTCATCCATTGTGATGGATCGGCTGCACCGCAGGTCTGTCCCATGCCTCTTCCTCCGAATGTCCCTATCGTGCTCATATTCAACCTGTTTTTCATGGCACTTGCATTGCAGTAAGAGGTGATCTTCTCAATCTCTGCGGGGTCCTCATAACTGCCATAAACAAAACGGTGCTTTATTCCAATCTCTTTCAAAGCACCCTGCAATACTAATCCTCCGACGGGTCTCCATCCCTGGCTGCCCGGATTAGTCCAGACAAGAATACCCTTTCCTGACATGGCAAAATCACGGATAGCCCCAATCAGATGCGCCGCCCATACCCATGTGCCGGAGAAGAGGACAACAGAATCAATCTCGTTCATTTTTTTGAACCGGTCAAAGCAATCTTTAGCTTCCTTCCTGGAGGCAATTACAATGTTATGCTCCACAAGTTCAATTCCTGCATTTTTCAAAGATAATTTTGCACCTGACACTATCTTGTCATCGATAAATGGTGTTCCCATAGGGTCAAGGAGCCCATCCTTATGGACACCATAGACAATAAAACCAACTTTTGCTCTTATCATAATCAATTTTTTATTTAAAATGTAGTACTGACTTTAGTGATGGAATGATCTTGAGTATATTTTCATAGTATATTTTTCTGAGAACTTCTTTCGGAAGGCCGATGCCACAGACCGGCCATCGTGCTCTCTCAAAGGTACCGTCATAATCAGGCGAATAAAAGGATTCATCAAATGTTTCAAGGAACCTGAAATAGGTCCTGTACATCTCGACAGAATCGTCAGTATTTGCAGGCATATCGGTTCCAAAAACTATCCTGTCCTGATGCCTTATATAAAACTCCCTTGATGAATATGGTTGTCTGCCCAATTCATCAATTCTTGCAGAAAAATCAATGTACACGTTCGGATTTTCCGACAATAAATCAGATACATATTGAATATTTTCTGGATAATTACCGAAATGGGGTAAGATAAAAATTGTATCCGGATGCTTTCTGATAAGCTCATCACGCCTTTTGAGCAGTTCGGTTTTGCGTGGGAATTTCGGATCAGCAAAACTCCATGAAGGGTACTTTTTCAGACTTTCATAATGTTCATTTTCAGGAGTAACAGGTTCAAAGAAGCCTGACGGATCAGCCTGATGGATTAAAACAGGAATTCCAAGACGGCCAGCCTCTTCCCAGATAGGAGCCAGCCGTGGATCTGTGCAACTAATCAGCGTTCCATCCGAATCGCGATAATGCAGACCTAATTCCTTTAATATTTTCAGACCCTTTGCTCCTAGCTGAACATGTTTGTTTAACGTTGCAATGCAATCATCTACAAAACGTTTATGATCAGAAAAAAGCGGACTGCCTGATGGTTGCGCAAAATTGGCCATGGTAAAGCAGTAAAACCGTCCCGGATATTTCAATGAGCAATTATCAAAGAAATCAGAGATATTTCCGGAACTGATCGAATAACCGCCCTCTGAGAATTCTATTTTTACATTACCGGTAAGATCACAGTAGCCTATAACACCAACCTCATCCATTGTTTTAATAATCCTTTCAACCTGCCGGTTGCCCCAGAGATGGTTATGCGCATCAATTACAGGGAAAGAAGCTTTCTCAATCACTGTATGCTTTTTTATCAGATATATATTTCTAGTCACTTCTTCTAATTTGTCTTAAAAATATTAATTAAAACGATCAAAGACAATTAATAATCATAAAAGTACTTTAATCCAAAAACTGGCAAAAGTCTGAAACTGCATTAAATTAGATTCCTGAAGATATAAGTTGTTCGATTATACGGACATTTGCATCCTTCTCATTCCCAGGTAGAATGAACTCTTTATCATTTTCAAACAATGCCTTG
>JBGOZX010000294.1:0-3499 GCA_041480425.1 Bacteroidia bacterium | reverse complement strand
CGACGTTCTGAAGAAAAGATAGCCAGCCCCAGAATCCCTATACATGAGATCACAATGGCCAACAGAGCAAAAAGGCTGATAGTCCTGGCAAAATATTCCTCCGACCGGTACATCGAATCGAACCATTCATCATAAAACTGATATTTGAAGGGATATCCCGGAAGTATTTTTTGCCATTCATCATTTATAAACTTCATCCCCTGACCGACACCGTTTGCAGAAAACCTTATATTAATAGATGTAGGTTGGTTTTCAGAGGTAAAAATAATGCAAACCGGACCGATTGTTTTATGAAGAGAGCTGTAGTGAAAGTCATTAACAACACCAATAATTTCAAAGCCTCCCTCTCTGTAGTTGTTAAACCGTTTATTTTCAAGGTTCTCAAAATCAAAATGCTTATAGGCCGCTTCATTTATCATACAAACTTTATCAATGTCGCCCGGCCTGAGGTTTCTCCCTTTGATAATTTTCATACCAAATGTCTCTAGAAAGGATGTATCGACAATCAGACAGGGCACACTCATATTTTTACTGGTGTTCTCCATATTGGACCCCATGCTCATATATATTTCTCCTGGCACTCCTGATGTAACCGACATAGTTTTAATGTAAGGAGACTTTCTGAATTCATCCAATAAAAGCAGTGCTTTATTTCCATCATTTTCCTGTATATTGGGGACATCGAGCCGGAGTAATAGTTCCTCATTAAATCCGGGATTTTTATGCTTCACATACTGAATCTGTCTTTGAACTATTATCACACAAAAAATCAGAATGATGGAGATCATAAACTGAAATATTGTAAGAATATTCCGGAAATAACTCTTTTTACCGGGTGTTGCCACAGAATCGGTCAGTACTCTTACAGGACTTATTCCTGATAAAACAATTGCAGGACCGATCCCGCTGATAATACCAATTAAAAGTATTATGCAGGGCAGAATGATAATATAAGGTAATCTGAATAAAAGCGTTATATCGGTTGTTGTGTCAAAAACCAACTGATAGAATGGAATGAACATCCATACCAGGAGAATGCCAAGGATGAAAGCCAGAAAAATTAACAGAATGGATTCTGTTAAAAATTGAAAAAGTATGTTGGTACGGTTTGCTCCAATAGCCTTTTTTACACCTGTTTCTTTATTCCGTTTATTCTGCTGTGCAAGGGTAAGATTGATATAGTTGATAACAGCCAATGTTAATATAATAAGTGCAATGCCCGCAAGTAGTTTAAGCAGACCCGGATTACCCTGTTTAGTATCGCTTCCTGAGGTCGGATCATTCAGATATATGTCTCTAAGTTCCAGAAAGCCAATCTGTTCGGCATAGGGTTTTAAAAGCTCGCTGTTTCCGTTAATTTTTAGAGCAAGCTGATCACGATTTACATTCTTATTCAGCTGAAGATAAATCTGGAACGGCCATCGGTATGTGCTCAGATCCCTGGAATCGCCTATCCACTGGTTAAACTTGAATTTTTCGTTTTCAGCATTAACAAGGATGCCTGCTGAGATGCTGGAGTTATCAGGGAAATTCTTTATTATCCCTGTTATGGTAACAGGAATAATTCCCATTACTAATAGATCTTTTCCAAGCGGAGCTTCTGTACCGAATAAAATTTTTGCCGTTTTTTCAGTAATAACGGCTGAATTAATATTGATAAATGGAGATGATGGTAGTCCTGACACAAATGGAACGGAGAAAATCTCAAAGAAACTTTTATCAACAGACATGATATCATCAAGATAATAGCCTTTGTCTCCGCTTTTAATTTCAATTGGATGATCGGAGCGTATTATGAGACAGCCATTTTCTATTTCAGAATAATTTTTCAGCAGGATATCTTTTACACGGTAGTCAATGAGGCTCGAATTATCCTTAGTATCAATCAGCCTGACTATTTGATCTGTATGCTCGTGGTACCGGTCGTATGAATACTCTTTTACCAGAAAAAGAGATATAGCCAAACAGATGGAGATAGCAAATGCAAAACCGGCAATATTTATGATTGAAAATTTTTTATTGGTACATATATTACGGATGGCTATTTTTAAATAATACCAGAACATCTTCTTTGATTTTAAATATTATATTAATTGCCTCATTTTCTATTGTTTATCATTCATTTCCATGGACTACTCCATCTTTGTGTCCCCCCAATGGGGGGCTTAAAAATAATATGGGGAGTAACAAGGTTAAAGTCCTCCAAATGTGGGATTTAGGGGGTAAATTATTCATATCGCAACGCTTCCACCGGATTCCTCCTTGCCGCCCTCCAGCTTTGCCAACTAACTGTTAGCAATGCTATTCCTAATGCAATTATCCCTGCCAGTGCAAAAATCCACCAACTCAGTCCGGTTTTATATGCAAAACTTTCAAGCCATTTGCGCATGAAATAGTATGCAATGGGGCAGGCAATTACAAAAGCTATCGCTACCCACTTTACAAAATCCTTATTTAACATCGCCAGTATTTCTGCGATTTTGGCTCCGTTTACCTTACGAATGCCAATTTCCTTTATGCGGCGCTGGCAGGTAAACAGCGACATAGCTAAGATACCAAGACAACAAATAACGATAGCACATCCGGCAAAAAGGGAGAAGGTCCGGCGGAACAGGAGTTCCGACTGATACATGTTCTCAACGGCCTGGTCGAGAAAGTTCACCTCGACCGGTAAAGAAGGAGATAGTTCTGAAACTGTTGCTTTTATATCCTGAATCACACTATGCAAAGATTTAAAATTGACTGATTGCAAATTTGCAAGGCAATACGAAGCATACGACTCGTTTCTTATTGCCAGGGGGACAATGGGCTGACTGACGGGTTTGAAATGGAAATCTTTTACAACGCCAATAATCTCGAAATCACGCTTACCCATGATGAACGTGCCGCCAATAGGATTGGTAAAATTATTTTCGCGAAGGAATGTTTCATTAACAACAACTTTCCCTTTATCTGATGAAAGGTCATCAGTATAAAAACGACCCATGATTAATTGTAACCCCATCATCTCAAAAAACCCGGCATCAGCACTGAATGTGTCAAAATCAAGTTGTTTCTTTTCTCCGTTAAGGTCCAGTTGGGCTCCCCATTGTGAAATGTCTTTGCCGGGGTAAAACTGTGTAAATGAAACTTCACTGATTGCCGGTTTTTCCAGAAGAAGCTTTTTGAGTACCTCTTTTTTCTGGTTCAGTTGTGGTGTTAGTTTTATACCGATGATATTTTTCTGGTTAAAACCCAGATTGGTGCTCCCGAATTTGACCTGCTTTTGTATCAACGCGGTAAATGCAATTAGTACTATAGCTATTGTAAACTGCATTGTTACCAGAACCCCGCTGAAAGAGAAATTGGTTTTGTTTGGTTTTACCGTATTTTTCAAATTATCAATAGCTTTAGAGGAAGAAATCCTCAAAGCAGGAATAATGCTGAAAATCACACTCAAAACAAGGATGCTTGCAAAGGAAACAATGATAAATCCGGGAGAAAAAGTTAATTTTTGGCT
>JBGOZX010000293.1:0-3550 GCA_041480425.1 Bacteroidia bacterium | reverse complement strand
CCGGGTCGCAAGACAGACAAAGCAGATAGCCAATGGATATGCAAGCTTCTGATTAGTGGATTGTTAAAAGGTAGTTTTATTCCACCGGAAAACATACAGTAGCTTAGGGATTTGCACCGTTACAAGAAAAAGCTTATCGGAACAGTGGCTTCTGAGAAAAACCGCATTATCAGAGTTTTAGAAGATGCCAATATTAAGCTTTCATCGGTAGTGTCTGACACATCAGGGGTTACTGCCAGTTATCTGATAAAAGGGTTAATCGAAGGGCGAAAGGATTTGGAAAATCTGATTTCAGAATGTTACCATCGAAAGCTTCAGGCAAGCCCCGAGCAGATAAAAGAAGCCATCACCGGTAGGTTAACAGCACACCATGCCTTCATTCTCAAATCCATGCAGAAGCATATTGCATCTGTAGAAGAACAGATTACGGAGATTGATGTAGAAACAGAAAAGTACATCAAAGATTTTGAGAAAGAAATAGAATTGCTCCAAACCATTCCCGGAGTTGGAAAGGAAGGGGCAATAGGCATAGTAGCTGAAATAGGCGTTGATATGGATGTTTTCCCCAGCGAACATCATTTGGCATCGCACTCAGGAATGTGTCCCGGCAACAACGAGAGTGCCGGTAAAAAAAAGTTCAAGAACACGACAGGGGAACAAACATCTAAAAGCAACGCTTACAGAACTTGCATGGGGCGCCACACACGCACCAAGAAAAGTTATTACAAGGCCAAATACGAAAGTATGGTAGCCAGACGTGGTAAGAAAAGGGCACTGATAGCGATGGAACATAAGATCCTTTGTGCATCTTATCACATCATAAAAAACAAAGAAGCATTTAAAGAACTTGGCTATGAATATTTAGCCGAAAGAAAAGAGAAAAACAGGCTTGAATATTTAAAACGTGAGCTTAAAGAACATGGATATAAAATAGGAAAAGCAGCATAAAGAAAAACAAAAGTCGTTTTTTACTGGTGATTAAACCCCGCTGATGAAACTGACATCAACAGATAAGGACAAACACTTGTTGACAAGAGCACGCGGATGAAATTTTAACTTCTTATCTGTTTTCAATATGCTGATATTGTTTAATTTAATAATTATTTGTGGATGAAAAAAACTTATTTATTTTTTTCTATGTTCCTGTCATCAATTATTTGTTTGAATGCACAGGATTCCAAGGTTTCCTTTAAAGCCTCTGATACTACTGCAGTAAATACCTTTAACTGGGCAAAACGACAGGCTTTAAATTATGCCTATTTTAACGACCCCGTCGGTGATTGGTATGAAGCTGCCATTCTTGGGCGTGAAGCTTTTTGCATAAGAGATATGGTGCATCAGTCCATGGGGGCACATATTCTTGGCCTTGACAACAGTACAAAAAATATGTTACGTAAAATCGCAGAAGGAATTTCTGAGTCAAAAGATTGGTGTAGTTTTTGGGAAATAAATCGATACGGTGTCCCTGCAGCCGTTGATTATACTAATGACGAGGCATTTTGGTATAATCTTCCTGCAAACTTCGATTTTATCGATTGTTGTTATCGAATGTTTCTCTGGACAGGCGACCGTACTTACATAACTGATTCTGTTTTTTTGAACTTTTACAGACGTACTGTTTATGATTATGTCGAACGTTGGGACTTAGGTATCGACAAAATCATGAAAAGAGAACGAATTATGAATGCCTCAGATAATGTTGATCCTAACAATAGGTTTCGTAGAGCCAGAGGTATTCCTGGGTATGATGAAAGCAATGTGGGTTTTACTTTGGGTTTGGAGCAACTTGCCATACAATACTCAGGATATCTTGCATATGCCAGAATCCAACAATTCCGTGGCGATAACCAAGAAGCTGATAAGTTCTTGATTAAAGCCCGGGAAATGCTCTCACTGATAAATACAGTTTGGTGGGACAAGGAAAAACAGAGTTATTATTTCTATTTGGATAAAAACCGAAAATTAGTCCATGATCATCCACTAACGGGTAGACCTGTCCTCTTTTGGGATGCTGCAGATACCTCAATACTTAAAGTCATAATAGATACCCTCACCCGGGAGGTAATTAGTAAACCACGCTTTGGAAACATATACGAGTCTCAGATGTGCATGGCATTGTATCGATACGGAATATCAGGACCTGCTTATGATTTGCTTAGAAAATTTACACAGGATAGAGGCCGTACCTATCCGGAAATGTCATATACGGCAATTGAAGCGATTGCATCAGGATTGATGGGAATTGAAATGGAAGTCCATTCACCAAGTGAAGCCGTTACAAATGGTGGATATGTTGAACGATATATTGTTACGACATCCCGGTTACCTGGAGGAAATGATTGGGCTGAACTGAATCATTTCCCAGTTAGATCAAACGATATTACAGTACGTCACGAAGGTTTAAATAAAACAGTAATGGCAAATAACAGGGGGCCGGGAGTAATTTGGAAAGCAAGATTCCCTGGTTTCTTTGATGTTCTCTATGTTAATGATTATACTGTAAAAACCACCAAGGGTGTTCAGTACCCTGGTGGACCAATGATGTCCTGGGCAATACTTGAAGTTGCCCCGGGTGAAAGTGTTACCGTGAAAACAAATAACTAAACTTTTTTAATAAAAATAAATTATGAAATCAATGATTATATTTTTCATTTTTTTGAATTTAATTATTATTGATGGTTGTACTGATAATAAATATCAAAAAATCAGTGGGAAGTATTATGATTGGACTTTAACACATAAACCAGAAAGACCATATATACATCAATATTATAAGACACTGACAATAAAAATCCACCTGGCAACTCCTTATTCTAAAGTGCTATTAACCTTTGAAGACGCGTTGGAGGTAATCAAAAAAGTTGATCAACTTACTTTAGGTATTCCCAAAATAGCATATCTGGTTGGATGGCAACATGATGGGCATGATACAGGATATCCTGACTTTTTAAAAGTAAATGATAAACTTAAAAGGGAATCAGATAAAACAAGTGTTGAATCATTGATTTGGCTAATGGAAAGTGCATTTGATTATAATACCACTGTAAGTTTTCATATTAATTTATATGATGCCTATAAAAGCAGCCCATTATGGAATGAATATTTGTCTAATAATGTAATTGGACTTGATAAGGAGGGAAATCCTTTACCAGGCGAGATACACAGTGGCAGGCAGAGTTATGGTATCAGCTACTACCGGGAATGGGAAACAGGTTTGTTACAAAAACGGATTCTTGACTTAATAAATCTTGTTCCACTGAAAAAAGCAGGGACTATTCATATTGACGCATTTCATTCCAAGCGTCCCTTAAGTATAAATGATCCTGAACAAAAGAAACTATACCCAGATGGTCGTATAACCTATTATGATGATGTTACAGTTGATATGGAAATTGAGACACAAAGAAAAGTGATTCGTCTTTTTAGAGATAATGGAATTGATGTAACTTGTGAAGCAGCTGGTGAACTAGCCATTTATAAAAAAGATCCTTTCATTGGATTACAGCCTATGGCATGGCACTTTCATGATATAGATTATATGAAAGTGCCT
>JBGOZX010000292.1:0-3673 GCA_041480425.1 Bacteroidia bacterium | reverse complement strand
CATGGTTCACGTTTCCAAACCGGATTATTGAAGTAACCGCGAAGCTTTCTTGCTACTATATCAATAATATAATCAGCTATATCTCCTCCACCATTGAATCTCTCGTCTAAAACCGCTCCATGTTTATCCTGTTGTCCAAAGTAATAACGATTAAAGTATGTATAGCCCATTTCTGCTGTGTTAGGAAGCCATACATAAGCAAGAGTTCCATCCGATAGTTTGTCCACTAATCGACGGTTGTCCTCGACCCATAAACGTGACCGCAATGCTTCCTCACTCTTTACTGGGATAACTTTAATATTGCGGGCCCCTTGAGCTGATGGAACAGAGTTAACTGAGATTGTCACCTGTTTATCTGCAAACCCTTCAAGAGCAGCATCTGGTGTATTTGGTGGAATTAGAGTAACTCCATTTATCGCGATCAGAAAGTCTCCTTCATGTACATCAACCCCAGGGGCAGAGAGAGGAGCCCGCAAATCAGGATTCCAATTCTCTCCTGTTAGTATTCGTTTTATACGATAATAGCCATTTTCGACTGAGAAGTCCGCGCCAAGCAACCCCGAAGTTGTGGATTTTATATTACCCATATCACCGCCTTCCACGAAATGATGTCCGACAGCAAGTTCCCCACCCATGAGGTCCAAAATATAATTAAGGTCTTGCCGGTGGCGAACATAGGGAATCAGAACATTGTACTTATTGAACACTGCATTCCAGTCAGTCCCATGATAATTGGGTACATAGAAGAAATCACGAAAGAAACGCCACGCCTCACGATAGATCTGCTTCCATTCTGCAGGCGGATCAAGATGCATATTCAGGTCTACATTCAATTTTCCTTCATCAGGTTTTGTCTGTCCTTCCGAACCAGTAATAAACCAATCTTCATCTTTCTGGAACAGGACCTTTGTTCCGCTCAGCGAAACAAAAAATGATTTAACTTTAGGCAAAAACGTAGTGTCTTTTCTTTTGCTCATATCCCATTTATGGATAGTCAGAGGATTCACGGAAGCTGGTTCCACATAAAAGGGAAGGTCAGCTTCTGTCAAGTAAACAATTCCCTTTGTACCACAGTTTAGACCAACATAATATCTTAAGGGTAGAGGAAGTGAAAGTATTCGATGGGTAATTCCTTCAAAATCGATTTTAACTTCAAGTGAATCTGCATTTTTTTTCTCTTCAGTTTCCTTTGATTTCTTCTCTGCTGATTTATTATCTTTGATTATTGCTTTTTCATCATCGCTTTCAGGCAAAAGAGGTGAAGGAGTATCTTTTGCAAGAACAGCAATGTAGACACCTCGCCTTATTGGACGTTCAATTGAACTAAGATCTAGCCACCCTGTATTCAGAGCTACATCCGTGCTTGCCAGAAAATATAGGTATTTTCTGCTCAGGTCCCATACGGGTATGATAGCATCTGAAAACCCATCTGTAATTTTATATGACTTGTTTTCTTTCAGGGAATAAACCATGATTCCACGGAAAAAATTTGGAAGCTGTTTAGAATAGGCAATCCAACGAGAATCAGGAGACCATATAGGTACCATGCTTCGTTCCGGACTAGCCATTCTATCAGTGTCAGCGCATGAGGCTGTACCTTTTTCTATATTAACAATCCAGAGATGCCGTCCTGCATCCGTGAAAGCAAGGTTCTTTGAATCAGGTGACCAGGAGAGGTCAAAATAAAATGTTGGGTTTTTAATAGGGATCTCCCTTTGTGGCATTAGCCCATCTTGATCAGATATGATAATACGATATTCACCGCTCTGGTCTGAAAACCAGGCTATTTTGCTACCATCTGGTGACCAAGCAGGACTACGATCAGCAACTCCTGGTGAATTTGTGAGATTTTTGGTATTGCCCTTCTTTGCGGGGACTGTAAAGATTTCACCCCTGCCTTCGAACAATGCCCTTACTCCATTGGGTGAGAGAGAAGCAGAAACAATTTCCTTTTTTACATCTTTCCATTGAGGCATTGCCCAGGGGAAATCACCATGAACAGAAATATTTAATTCTTTGTCTTCTCCACTTTTGGGATCTAAAGTATGTGATGCTCCTGCCTGTTCATAGGCAAGGATGTTCCCACCAGCAGAAAGAGATTTTACGTCAGCGTCCTCATATTTAGTCAGTTGCCTTACAATTTTTGTTGTTTGGTCATATTCGTAAACATTGAAGGTTCCGTTTCTGTCAGAAATGAAATAAAGAAGTTCTCCAAGAAAAACTGGAAAAGCATTGACACTGACGGGTCCGGGTACCATATCTTGTTCGAGATCAGGAAAAGAGACAACGGAGATAGGTTTAGCCTGACCACCCCGATACCATTTCCATTCAGCTTGCCATCGAAGGTCCTCATAAGCAAGCCTCTTTCCGCTTGCAGAATATGATGCCCGTATTGCAGATGGTATTGGTAGCCGATTGGGTAAACCTCCTTCAACTGGGAGTGTCCATAACTGTGTGACAGATATTGGCGCAGCAGCCCGGTCAGAAGCAATCAGAATCTGTTTCCCGTCAGCGGTCCATCCGCATGCACGGTCAAATCCTGGATTCCATGTGAGTCTTCTGGGCTCTCCCCCATCTGCACTAATTATATATACTTCGCTATTGCCCGAGTAATTACCCGTGAAAGCAATTAATTTACCATCTGGGGAAAAATAAGGATTTGTTTCAGTCCCCTGAGAACTCGTCAGCCGGCGAGCTTCTCCACCATTACGATTTACAATCCACAAATCATTTGCATATGAAAAAACAATTGCCTGATTGCTTACTGAAGGCTCACGAAGCAGCAGGGTTCCCTGAGCAAAAGTCATAACAGGGAAAAAACATGATATCAGGAAAATATTTATTCGGTTTAACATAATTATTAATTTTTAGATGATTTTACCATGATATAAGCAAGTTCATTTAACTCATTTAAATAGAAGATAATAGAAAACAGCTTTGCCTTTATAACTCTTGTTACCAAAATTACTATTTGTTTGAACTAAAGCCAACTTTATTTTAATCCACTCACCTAAGTCCCCTTTACAGGGGACCTGATGAATGGTTAGCATGGTTGTTTTTAGTGGTTCTTGAGATTATATTACAAAAGCCTGAAGTTTTGATTACTTTTGGCCGATTTGATTGCACTTAACATACCTTTTTTAACAACAAGTATTTATTACCTGCTTTTGGTGGTAAGTTTGTTCCGTACAACTATTGTCAGAATCGCTGATTGTTCCAATAATAAAAGAATGGTGTTAACGACCACCGACCTTTATTTAAATTTAAACAGATTGTTATAAAATCCCAAAAAACCTGGCAAGAACCTGGCAAGAAATGTCGTGCAGTCGTGCAGTCATGCAGTCTGTTATAATTCCTGATACTAATCAATAAAACTTATTTTATGTCTTAATGTCTTGACCGCAAGACCATAAGACCATAAGACCGCATGACAAAAAATGCCGCTTTTGCGGCAGTTTTTTGTTGCTCAGTCAAGGTTCGAACTTGGACTTTTCTGATCCAGAGTCAGAGTGTTAAGCAAATGTTATAGTCTCCATTTGATTACAAACCTCCTGTAACCTGAAAGGAAGTGTAAAATCCGTCCTTCTTTGACCACTATAAGACGGTCTGAGAACACTTAACATACATATAAAGAAATAACAAGGATTTGACTCTGGATTTAAAGGTCAAATTG
>JBGOZX010000291.1:0-3693 GCA_041480425.1 Bacteroidia bacterium | reverse complement strand
GATTAAAAACTTATCTTCTTTATTATTAAATCCTTTTGGTCTATTATTTTTAAAATCTATTTTCATTCGTGTTTGTTTTCATTCAATTACCGCTAACAACTCAATAATTGCAACCAGTTGCGTTTATTTCTATTAATTTGTTCGTGCTTTTCATCCAATAGTGGTTATTAATATTTATTTAATTCTATTCTTATAAAAACGAACTTTCTAAAATATAGTTAGTTATAAACTTTTTTATTTAAAAATATTCAGCTTGTCTAACGGGCTTTTTATCTGGTCAAAACCTTTGGTGGTAACGTTTTGCAGCTATGCCCAGGACGGGAATAAGAAGAGTTTATGTGTCGAGCTAGATTAAATTTAATTTGAAATACTGACATTTGCAAACCACCTCATCCCGCATTGGGTATAGGCGCTGTTACCTGCTGTAGCTTTTATTATCCAATGGATATATTCAGATGTTTTCCAAGGCCAATTTCAATTAGTTTATAATAAGTTGAAATTTGAATATCACTCTGTCCTTTTTCAATTCGCGAAATGTAACTTTTTTTTGTTCCTGTCCTTTCAGCTAATTGTTCCTGAGTAATATTCGCTTCCTTCCTTGCTTCCTTTAACATCACACCTATTCTGAATGCAAGAGAATCAGCATCGAACTTGTCTCTTTTTGGAGATCCTTTTTCCCCATATTTTTCTTTTAATAAATCCTCAAAATCAGTTATGTTTTTCATTTTATAGTCCTCCGTATTTTTCAGTCATATACTCATTTTTCAATTTTTCAGCAATTTTAATCTCTTTCCTTGGAGTCTTTTGGGTCTTTTTTAGAAAGCAATTTGTCAAAACAACTAATTCTCCCTTGTCAAAAAAGAAAAGGATCCGAATATTTTTGAAAGCTGTCAAAACACGTATTTCATAAATACCTTTTGTGTCATCAAGGTATTTAAAAAACTTTATTGGAATTTGTTTTTCAAACCTCACCAAGTCAAGGACATATTCGATTTTTTCCTGAATTTTACTATCCTGTGATTTGTAAAACTTCACAAAATTATCTCCATATGTGATGATCTTTCTAATCATTTCACAAAGTTAACTAATTAGTTTACTAAATCAAAGTCAATCATGAATTTTTTATGCAGGGAGGTTTTTGCTATTGCAGGTAATAACTCAATAAACACAACCAGTTACGTTTATTTGCGCCTTAGTCGGAAATCGTACAAGACGTAAACATGCTGATAAACTTGAGAATGTCAGTTTGTTGGTTCTTTTCATCCAATTGAGGTTATTAATATTTATTTAATTCTATTCTTATAAAAACGACGTTAACACATTTTATTTATCTTGGTTAAAATCTTAAAATTACAGAAACGTCGTCATAAAGGGATAGGCTGCCAAACTCTTGCTTGCGCGTTGGAAATCAGATATTACGGAACCGCGCCTTACAGTTAACTGGTTTATATAAATATTTTTATTGAATTAAATGTCTATTTTTTTGACACATTTCGTTTTTAATAGCGTCTTTTGGTAAAAACGTTTATATATGATTAAAGGTACCCTTTTGATAGTTGATGAAAATAAAGGCATACTGAATGCCCTTGAGCCTATAATGAAAAATGAGTTTGAAAAGGTTTTTACACTTACCAATCCAAATCGGATTAATGAGATATTAAGAAAGAATGATGTTGATGTTGTGATGCTCGATATGAACTTTAAGTCAGGAATTCATAATGGCAACGAAGGACTTTTCTGGATGAGGGAGATTTATAACTATGACAGCAATATCAGTGTTGTCATAGTTACAGCATTTGGCGATATTGAGCTGGCTGTAAGGGCGATAAAGGATGGGGCTGTTGATTTTATTCTCAAACCCTGGGACGATTCCAAACTTCTCGCAACAGTAAATGCAGCCTGGAAACTCAGGCTGTCAAGACTGGAAGCATATACCCTGAAAAAAGATAACCAGCTTCTAAAGAAAGAGATTAACAAGGGGGGCGAGAAGATTGTTTTGGGAGCTTCGCCGACCATGATTAATGTTATGAACATTGTCAGAAAGGTTGCCGGGACAGATGCGAATGTCCTTATAACCGGAGAAAACGGGACAGGGAAAGAGCTGGTTGCCAGGGAGATTCATACCCTCTCCAAAAGGGCCGGGGAGCTGATGGTTGGTGTCGACATGGGCTCAATTACCGAAACACTATTTGAAAGCGAATTATTTGGTCATGTGAAAGGGGCCTTCACCGATGCCAGGGATGATCGTAAAGGTAAGTTTGAAATTGCCCATAATGGTACTCTTTTTCTTGATGAGATCGGAAACCTTTCTCTGCAGTCACAGGCAAAACTGCTTAGCGTTCTTCAGAACAGATATGTTGTAAGAGTTGGTTCAAATAAACAGATACCCATTGATATACGGCTGGTTTGCGCCACAAATTGCGACCTTATGCAGATGGTTAGTGAGGGTAAGTTCCGTGAAGACCTACTTTACCGTATAAACACAATTATGATAGAGGTTCCCCCTTTGCGCGACAGGGTTGACGATATTCCCATCCTTGCAAATTATTTTCTCAGAGTTCATGGCGAGAGATATGGTAAGAGCGCACTGAAGATCAACACCCATGCTCTCGAAAAACTGGCCAATCATAACTGGCCGGGTAATGTCAGGGAACTTCAGCATTCTATTGAAAAAGCGGTTATAATGAGTGACTCACCCGTTCTTAAACCTTCAGACTTTGTTTTCAGCTCAACACCCGGAAGTGGTATGCATAATGAAATCACACTGGAGGAGATGGAGAAAAAAATGATCCTTGACAGCCTGAAGAGATACAGTAATAATATGAGTATCGTTGCAGGTAAACTTGGTATTACAAGACAGACTCTTTATAATAAAATTAAGAAATACAATTTGTAATCCTTATTTAAGTTATCCGGCTACCACCTGACCGTCGAACAGGTTGACTATCCTGTGGGCATATCCGGCATCCCTCTCGGAGTGGGTTACCATTATGATGGTTGTTCCCTCTTTGTTAAGTTCGGTCAGCAGATTAATAACCTCGATACCATTCTTTGAGTCAAGGTTACCTGTAGGCTCGTCAGCAAGGATCAGCTTCGGATTGGCTACCACAGCACGGGCAATGGCAACTCTCTGTTGCTGTCCACCTGATAACTGCTGAGGAAAATGTTTAGCTCTGTGTCCGATTTTCATTCTTTCCAGGACATTTTCCACTCTTTTCTTTCTTTCACTGGTCTTCATTTTCAGGTAAATAAGTGGCAGCTCAACATTTTCGTAAATATTGAGTTCGTCAATCAGGTTAAAACTCTGAAAAACAAAGCCGATATTTCCTTTACGGAATATTGTCCTGTTACGTTCTTTCAGGTTTGCTACCTCAGTTCCATTGAAAATATAACTTCCTGATGTAGGATTATCAAGTAACCCCAGGATGTTCAGGAGAGTTGATTTTCCGCATCCCGAAGGGCCCATAACTGCCACATATTCCCCCTCTTTTACATTGAGAGTCACTTTATTGAGAGCTGTTGTCTCAACTTCTTCCGTTCTGAAGATCTTTGTTAAATCATTAGTTTTAATCATGACATTAATTATTTATAGTTATCTGGTTTTTTTAAGAATCAGTTTTTCATTTTTGCCGAAGGTTTCATAACCTGAAACTATGACTTTTTCACCGGGTTGAAGACCTTCAAGTACTTCAT
>JBGOZX010000290.1:0-3695 GCA_041480425.1 Bacteroidia bacterium | reverse complement strand
CTAATATTGAATGTACTACACCCCCTTTTTGCGAAGCAGAGAGGGAGATGGGGGTGAGTTCGTGGGAAAAGTTATTCTTTTTGGGGCCATATTATCCTATACTGAGGGACCAATCAGGGTTTGTCTGTCCTTAATGGTGATGCCGGCAGGCCTTCCTTATTATAAAGGTTAGCTCCTTCGGGATTGTCTGCCCAGGCGGATTTGCAAAAAAATATAAAAAAACTATTGTATTCTATCTCTGTGATCTTCTTTTTGACCAGCGTAGTTGCTCTCTGTCAGACTTCTGCCGTTCTCGGACACAGTACCGTAAAAACCAGCCTGTCCGGCTTTAGTATCACAGACATACAGGTTATACTTTCCCCTGGAGCTCAGAGTTCCCCACATATCGTCACCAGGAATGAGCTCCACTCCGTTTTCAGTATAACGGACGTCTTTGGCAAACATAAGCTGACCAGGATTATGTGCAATCATTGCTGCCAGGACTTTATCGATATATCCCTCAAGACATTTACGGTCGCATGGGTCAGCCGCGCTGGCAGAATTAACAAAGCCCGGCAACATAAAAACGAAAATGATAATAAAAATTCACTCATCGGAAAAGCAAGTTTAATCCTGATTTTTACCGTTTCACTGACTTTTTTCAGCTGCATCTCTTACCAAGGTGTATTTTTGAAAAAAATCCGAAGGATATGAAAACACTTAAATTTTTTTGCATTATCATTTGTGTTCTCATCGCAGGAGCAATCAACCAAGGACAACTTGTAGCACAGGATTTGAAAAATAATCCTGCTCTTGATGAAAAGGTCAAAAAATTCCTTACCGATCACTCGGGTCAGTGGCATGATCTTAATATTTCTGAACAAGACGGTCAGTTACTATTTTATTGATATTGATCCAAAACTAAAAATTGGAGGATGTTACACTACCCATAACATCTCCGAACGAAGCTCTGGAGATTATGGCAGATATGGAGGCAGGGGAGGTAGCGGAGGATCAGGAGATTACCTCAATTATGTAAGGAGTTTAGATAACTATGAAACTACTTTGAATTATGGAACATTAATAAGTTACAAAAGAGCTGAAAGTACCCGTAAATAATCTGACATATAATAATTTAAACGACAGAAATATTTATTTTTGAATTTAATGAAGACAAATTCTACAAAACAATATTTCATGATCGCGTTGCTCCTTTCACTTGCAATCGCGATAACAATTCATTTTCCGGTTGTATTGGAATACTTTTTTCGGGATGAAGAAGGCAGGGACAGACATAGATTCCTGATGAGCTTTACCCATCTGGGAGGGCATCTTATTATAACCTATATTGTTGCACTCCTTATGTTTACCCTGAATTTCTTCATTTTAAAACCGGTAGAGACACATGGAAAACTTAAATTATTGAATGTTTTTCTTGCAATTGTTCTGACAGTGGTTTCTGTTTATATACTGAATGACCTGTTATTTTCATTGCAGGACATGATTGATGCTGAATCCCGTCCTGGAGGGCGGGGACGCAGAGATGAATTTGATTATACTAATTTTTTTGTTTCGGGCTTGGTTATTGGCTGTGTATTGATCATAAGGCTGATCTTTCAGAAGCAGACCATCTCACTTGAAAATGAGACATTAAAAAGGGAAGCTTTGCAAAGCCAGTTTGAGTCTTTAAAGAATCAATTAAGCCCGCATTTTCTATTCAATTCACTTACAGCTCTTAAAATATTAATCAAAGAGGCACCTGAGACAGCTCAGAATTATGTTAACAGCCTTTCCAAAGCGCTTCGCTATACTCTGAAGAGCAATGAAAAACAACTTGTCACTTTAAAGGAGGAAATGGCGTTTATGGAATCTTATCTATTTCTTATAAGGATGAGGTTTGGCGATAATCTTTCCATAGTAACCACCATAAATGAGAATCTTTTATCGCATAATTTGCCCCCTCTTACAATCCAGACTCTTGTGGAAAATGCAATCAAGCATAACGAGATCAGTAAACGAAATCCTTTGAAAATTAATATTCTCACTACTGAAAATGAGAGCCTTATTATTGTAAATGATATCCATAAAAAGATCACCGGTGAAGAAGGTACCGGAATAGGACTGATAAACCTGTCAAAGCAGTTTCAACTGCTTATTAATAAAGAAATTACTATTCGTAAAGAAAACAAACAGTTCAGTGTGGAAGTTCCTTTAATAAGATCATAGAAAATGAAGGCGTTAATAATTGAAGACGAAATTCTTGCATCAAAACATTTACTGCAAATTCTTGATGAGGTTGGAGATATTTCAGTTATTACGATACTTGAATCCATAACCGAAACAATTGAATGGTTCAGCAAAAATCAGCAGCCAGATATTGTATTTATGGATATTCACCTGGCTGATGGCTCTGCATTTGAGATATTCAAACAAATAAATATCGCCTGTCCGATAGTCTTTACGACAGCTTATGATGAATATGCCCTGAAAGCATTTAAAGTCAACAGCATCGATTATCTGCTGAAACCAATTGAAGTAAGTGATGTGCAGGATGCATTAAAAAAATTAAAAGGACTTTCAGTACCAGAAAGTTTTAAAACAGCTTTAAATAATCTCATTACATCCTACAGAAAAACTTCAAAATATAAGAAGCACTTTCTTATCCCCTCAAAGGGAGATAAACTGATCCCGGTTCAGGCAAGCGATCTGGCCTGCTTCTACATAGATGCAGGCATAGTAAAAGCATTTTCAACTGACGGCAAGACTTACAAATTTGATTATCCGCTTGATGAACTTGAGGACATGCTCGATCCGGAATTATTTTTTCGTGCCAACCGTCAGTATATAATTTCAAGAACAGCAATAAGGGATATTGACCTCTGGTTCAACAGCCGTCTGTCGGTGAATATGAAAATAGCTGTTCCGGAGAAAATACTTATCAGCAAAGCCCGTATCGCTGAATTTAAAAACTGGTTCGGGGAATAAGGGAATTCACCCTGTTACACGGAGGTTTCAGCTTCAATCTGTTTTTTTTTAATTGGCAGGCTATTTCCTATAGATTTGGTCCTGTAATATTTTAAACCTTATATGGAAATGCAAAAAAAATATAGAGAGCTAAATAAAGGGATTTATGGTTTTTTGATGATTGTTTTATCATTCTGTCTTCAGAATAATGTTATTGGTCAGGAGGCAGTAAAGATCAAAAGGATCACTGTTCCTGTTGAATTTGATGGCATGCCAAAAGAAACTGCATGGGAATCTCTCAACCTTTTTTCCCTGACAATGCATAAGCCAAACTTCGGGGCTCAGCCTTCAGAAAAAAGTGAAGTCAGGATCGGATACGATAACGAATTCCTTTGGGTGGCCGCCTCTCTTTATATGCAGGATGCGACGAAGATTTTTGCGGTAACAAAGAAAAGGGATGAGGAACTTTTTGATTATGACGCATTCGGAATTATCTTGACACATATAAAGAAACAATTGTAAATCATCACTTTCCCCTCCTTTTCAAGCTGGTCTTTATACACATCTAGCTATGTTTACACTGACCTTTAATTTATGGACACCTAAATTGAGATGAATAATAAGAAGTAGCAAAAAATGAGAAAGATGCCAGCGACATCCAAGTCCAATATCCATGGTCACATCCATGGTAAGAGGAAGGATAGGTGTAACAACGCCGGAGGTGTTGAAGAAAATAACACCTTCAACCCTCT
>JBGOZX010000289.1:0-3727 GCA_041480425.1 Bacteroidia bacterium | reverse complement strand
GCCCAGATAATGTTCATGTCATCTTAATGCCGGATATCATGCAAGCACTAATCAGGTCACACCTTGCACCTTGCTCTCTCGCGTCGTACACCCGCTCGAGCAGCCCAACTTACCAACTTTATCGTGACGTGCCAAATCCTGCCCATTTACCGGGACTTGGTCTCATCTGGATAACTTCATCGTGACACGACAACTCCCGTCCGTCTACAGGGACTTTGCAAAAACTCATGCCAGCGGCTGACACAGACGGCAACTAATCCTACCACCAGGCCGTCAAACTGTCTAATGACTAAAATTATGTCTCCGAGAATCGAATATTTGATGACTTGTTCGGATAGGTAGCCAGGTATAAGTACCATTCAGTTGAGTTATTAGACAGACTGCCGTTAGCCACAAGTTTGTAACCGACAAACTCGATATTTCAATCTATAAACTAAAATTCCATCCAATGAAAATTGCATGTGTTATCCTTGGAACAAGAGGCGATGTCCAACCCATAGTTGCCCTGGCCACAGGTCTGATGAAAAATGGTAATGAGGTCATTATTTATGCGCCACCCGAAAACGAAGAACTTGTCAGGCGAAATAATTGCCAGTTTGTGGCGTTTGGACCCAGCATCAGAAAAGAAGTCAGGGAAAATCCTCAGAAACAGAAAGGAGGAGTTGCGGTTAAAATTTCTCCAAGCCAGGGGAAGAAACTCACTAGAGATCAAATGAGCCTTTTACCAGGGATAATTAAAGATGTGGACCTGGTGTTAGGGACGGGGATTGTTCTGGGAGTTCATACTGCGGCGGATATATTAAAAGTACCTTACCGCTTAGTTATTTTCTATCCTATAATGCTGGGTACCAGTCAGGATGACCCTTTCATAAACCGGATGATGTTTGGTTTCGGAAGATCAATGTTCAACTTATTGATGAAAAGTTTTATCAACAAACAACGGGCTAAGTTCGGGTTACAACCAATTAAGGATGTATGGGCACATTGGATGGGTGAAAATGTTATTGTCGCCTGCGACAAAGAATTAAATGCTGCCCGAAAGGGAGTATCTTTTGCTTTTACACAAACAGGTTTTATGATGTTGAAATCAAAGAACGGATTGCCAGATAATGTAAAAGATTTTCTCAATTCAGGGAAACCTCCGGTTTATATCGGATTTGGCAGTAATCCTATAACAAGTCCGGAAAAATACAGTCATATTTTTGAACAGGTCAGAGATGTAACAAACCAGCGGCTAATCATTTCCAAAGGATGGGCCGATTTACCTGAAAGTAATGCTCGTGATGTTTTATATGTTGATGAAATGCCTTTTGAATTGTTATTCCCCAAATTAGCAGCTGTCATTTATCATGGGGGAACAGGCACCATGGCAGCAGTAGCCAGAGCAGGTATTCCTCAAGCGGCATTCCCTTTCATGGGTGACCAGTTTGCAAATCGAAAGCAAATTGTGAAATTAGGATTGGGACCCGATACCTGCGATTTTAAGAAAATGACGGCAGAAGCAATTTCATCAGCTATTACGGAATGTGTCACGAATGATAAATATAAGGAAAATGCTGTAGAGATTTCGCAAAGACTTCAAAATGTAAATGGACTCGAATTAACTGTTCAACTAATTGAAAATGAATTTAGAAAATAAAACCTTGCTTATAACACGGTCAGCTGGGGTAATTTGCCCGGTACAATATTTGCAAAGTAACCTTGACAGGATACTAAACGCTTAAACATTCTAATTATCTAAAAACCATCTCCTTGTACTCCTGTTACTCGTTTGGCTTCGCCGAGCTCACTTCGTTCGGTTCACTCGCACGGGGCAGGCGCGATCAAGATAATCCTGATGATGCAATTTAGATTATCTGCTTCATTTTTTTCTCAAAGAGTCACTGGTATATTTTGAAAGTGTTGTTACTTTTACATATTCAAAAACAAGATCATTCTTTCAGCATTAGCAAGAAATGCAGTCAATTGGACTTTATATTTAGAGTCTCATAAAACGAAAAAAAAAAAGCTATTGCAACTTAATTTAATAATTATGAACAAGAACAATTTCATAAAAGCAATCACTATTTTTCTGGTTTGGTTTCTAGTATCTTCTGGATTTCAGAGCAGTTCAGAAAACAATGACTTGATTCGAGCAAAGTCGACCCTTCGACAAATTTTCAGTTTATATAAAACCGGACGCGATCATCTCCTGATTGAAACCTACCCGTACAAATCTGATAATAAGGCTGGATACCTGGCTGGAGATGATACCCTGGCAGGACGGCGCGTCGCATATCTATGGCCTACTTCAGGAGTGTTTTCCGGAGTAAATGCTTTGCTTAAAGCAACTGGTGACAAACAATACCGGCAAATGCTGGATAAAACAGTTTTGCCAGGACTTGAGCAATATTATGATTCACTGCGGAAGCCCGCCTGTTACCAATCCTACATTACTTCGGCAGGTAAGTCCGACCGCTATTATGACGACAATGTTTGGCTTGCACTCGATTTCTGCGAATTGTACATGCTGACCAGCAAACCAAAATACCTGAAAAAGTCTATCGAAACCTGGCAGTTTGTGCTCAGTGGCTGGGACGATCAGCTTGGGGGTGGTATTTATTGGTGCGAGCAGAAGAAACATTCGAAGAATACCTGTTCCAATGCACCTGCCTCTGTCCTGGCTTTCAAACTTTATGAAGCAACCAGGGATAGCACCTATTTTAATTGGGGGCTCCGCATTTACAACTGGACAAAAATCAACTTGCAGGATTCTACCGATTGGCTCTATTTCGACAACAAAAATCTTTCGGGGAAGATAGGTCGCAAAAAATACACCTACAACAGTGGACAAATGTTGCAGGCGGCGGCATTGATTTACAAGCTGTCAGGCAATAAAGAGTACCTGGATGAAGCGCAGCACATCGCAAAGTCAGCGATTAATAATTTTACTGAAGAATTTACAACAGATGAAGGGAAGAGGATAAGGTTGTTTAAAAATACAGGTAACTGGTTTAATGCTATCCTTTTCAGAGGTTATATCGAACTGTACCAACTTGATAGAAATGCTCAGTATATCAGCATTTTCAGGGATAATATGGATCATTTGTGGAACCATGTCAGAGACAAAAATGGCTTATTCAGCAAAGACTGGAAAGGACAAAAGGACGACGAATACAAATGGTTACTCGATCAGGCCAGTTTAGTTGAAATTTGGGCCACACTGGCTGAGATGGAATAGCTGCATGGGTTGACAATTAACATTCCTCAGTTTGCGTTTATCAAAAATAATTGTAAATTAAAATATTACGCACCCTGACAGCAACCAGGTCGGTGTTAATTATCTCATCCCGATATCCCGATGGCTATCGGGACGGGATTCGGTTGCCTTCGGACTTTTTTATTTTTCACCTGCCCTTTCCCACTTTCTGTATTTCCAATAACCCGCCACAGAGAGACCTACTAAAACAATCAGTGCAATATAAACAAAAGAGGGCACTTTAACCGGATCTCCTGCAGCATAAGAATGAAGCCCGGATAGGTAATAGTTTACACCAAAATAGGTCATCAGTACTGATGAAAATGCAAAAAGTGATAAGAGATTAAATGAATAAATGTCTTTCATTCCTGGTATCATACGTGAATGTATTACAATACTGTAGATGATAATCGTTATAAGTGACCATGTCTCCTTTGGGTCCCATCCCCAATATCTGCCCCACGATTCATTTGCCCACACGGCACCAAG
>JBGOZX010000288.1:0-3740 GCA_041480425.1 Bacteroidia bacterium | reverse complement strand
ATCCAGGAGCCTGATAAGCTCCTGGATCGAGATCGGGAAAATGGATATGAAAGTTTTTAGGGATAAGCGAAAAGAATTCCGGCATGTGAACAAGCCTGCATTCCAGGATATGATTTACAATTATCCCGGCACTATCCAAATTGATTCAATCAGTTTTAATAACGGCAATGTCACTTTTACCGTACATGCTGAGGAGGCAAACGAACCGGGAAGTATCAGCTTTAATCAAATCCATGCAAAAATTTACAAAATAACAAACGACACTATCTACAAAACGAAAAGCGCTTTTTTAGAACTTAAGGCTGATGCCTTGTTAATGGGAAAAGGCAAGATGACCATTTTATTAAAAGGGAGAATATTCGACAGACATAACACATTTTCATTGAACGGAACTCTTTCAGACCTGGAAGCAAATGAATTAAATCCAATCCTGGAGAAAAATGCTTTTATTTATGCCACATCCGGTAAAATAGATGCAATGAATTTCAGCTTTACGGCAAATAACACTAAAGCAACCGGCAATATGATCATGCTTTATCATGGATTGGATATCGCAGTTAAAAATAAACGGACCGATGATACAACAGCCTTTAGAGAGAGATTTATTTCATTTATTGCCAATAGAAGAGTTATGGATTCAAATCCGATTCCGGATGAAGAGGTGAGAGAGGGAATTATAGATTATGAAAGGGACCCCGAAAGATTTCTTTTTCATTATTGCTTCCAATCTATCCTTTCAGGAATTAAATCCAGCCTTATCAAAAGCCCAAAGAAAAGAAACAATTGATTACAAATATAATTTGACTTTTTCCCAGTAATTCAGTGTGGTTTCCCCTGACCCGTTCCAATTCCTGGCAATTGTTTCATAATCCGGATAACCTATTTGTTTTGCATAATAGAGGAAAATTTCTTTTGAAATCTCAAAACTGTAACAATTTTCCATTTTATAATTATTATCGGTTCTCTGGTTGTAATCCAGAATCCTGATTGGTCTTATTTGAAAAGCTCCCACTGCCTCTTCATCCAGATTATATGCCAGCGGATCTCCCGAACTTTCAACCTGAACAACTGCTTTAATAAGTCTATTGTAAGAATCTATAGACGCTGAAACAAAGATAAAGGCAACTTTTACATCGGGGGCTTTTGCCGGCATAGCAAGCAACGAAAAGAAAATAATAAGTACAATTTTCAGGTACCGGAATTTTATCATCTGCATTTTATTTTTCACTCTGCTCCTTATTTTTTACCCGTCTGCCACTATTACGGAAAAGCTCTTTTTAAAACATTAAAGTTAGGTACATGGTTCGGTGTAAGTATTACATAATTTTAAGAAATAATTATATAATTCACACATTACAAATATGTTAAAACAACCTGTTTAAAAGGCAATACTGTAACTGCCAACCGGAGTCTTGCTATAGATTTATCAGTTCACAGAAACCATAAACTGCTGTTAACGTTCAGAGAGTAACATAAACGGAAGAAGTAGAAACTATTCCGTTTCGATAAGCATTTTCCCCTGATTTTTTCCACTGAAAAGGCCAAGGAAAGTGTCAGGTAATTTATCGAAACCATGAATAATAGTTTCCTTATACTTAAGTTTGCCTTCACTCACCCATTGAGCTAAATGTGCGAAACCTTCTACAAAACGATCACTGTAATTACTTACAATAAAGCCCTGCAGCAGAACACTTCGGGTCAGTAATCGGGGCAATATACTCGGTCCCAGTGGAGCTTCTGTAAGGTTATACATAGAAATTTGTCCGCACAAAACTATCCTTGCATGAAAATTCAGGTTAGCAATAACTGCATTTGTAATTTCCCCTCCAACATTATCGAAATAAACATCTACTCCCTTCGGACAAACAGCAGCAATAACTTTCTCCATAACCTTTGAGGTTTTATAGTTCACTGCCTCATCAAAGCCGAATTGCTCCTTTAATAACTTACATTTGTCATCTGAACCGGCAATACCCACCACATAGGATCCCTGTACCCTGGCAATTTGTCCGGCTACAATACCAACGGCTCCTGCAGCACCCGAAACTACAACGGTTTCTCCTGCTTCAGGTTTACCAATATCGATCATACCAAAATAGGCTGTAAGACCCGGCATTCCGAGAATGCCCAGGTAATAGCTTGGCGGAACTGCCCGGGTGTCAACCTTTCGAAGGTTTTCTGCCTTTTCAATACAATAGGTCGCCCATGGTAACATGCCAAATACAGTGTCACCTTCAACGAAAGATTTACTCCTGCTTTTAATAACCTTAGCCACTATGCCTCCTGCAATAGGTTGATCAACCTGAAAAGATGGCGCATATGACTTTACATTATTCATTCGACCACGCATATAAGGATCGACAGAAATGTACCAGGATTTCAGCAAAACTTCATCATCCTTTAATTTTTCCAGATTTTTCTTTTCAATTCTGAAATTTTCGGATGAAGGAAGACCGTGAGGTCTTGATGCTAATACAAATTGCCGGCTGTTCATAATTGTTATTTTAATATATACTTAAAATAAAGAAAGTCATTTGAGCTAATACAATAACAAGAACAAGAAAGGGAGTATAAAGTTCTTCCCTGTACTTAAAAGCGATATATGTTTTCTCAATTTAAACATTTTGTATATTTCGAACCAAACGATGGTTGTTAATCCAGCACAGCTACAGATGACGACATTGATCAATGTAAGTTTGTTGAACTGGAATAAATCCAGAAAAAACGGAATATTTAAAATTAGTGCCAGAAAGAAAATTGCCCCGCCTACAACCCATAATACTGCTTTATTGGGAGTGGCTATAATCTTAAATATATTGTCGGACCATGACCGGTTCGTTAATATAACCGCGATGTTTGAAACAATTAAGGAGATAAATGCCATTGCCCGTACTTCTTTAGCTTCATACCCAAGGTGCAGACCTAAGATGTAAACGGTAAAGGTTATTAAAAGGATACTTAACCCCTGCAGACAACTGAACAGGATTTTTTTGGCTCCAAAAAAGGGTTCATCTATTTTCTTTGGTGGCCTGCTCATTACGTTTATCTCTTCTTTTTCTGCTTCAAATATGATGGAACATGCCGGATCGATTATTAATTCGAGGAAAACAATATGCACAGGCCATAAAATCAGAGGGAAATTACCCAGTAATATTGGGATTAACGATAATCCGGCAATGGGCACATGGATAGCAAATGTGTATCCAAAAGCTTTTTGGAGGTTATCAAATATTCGCCTTCCCATTTTTATACCTCCTACAATGGATGAAAAGTTATCGTCCATGAGTACCAGAGAAGAAGCTTCTCTGGCAACGTCGGTACCCTTTTCACCCATTGCAATTCCAATATTGGCCGCTTTAAGAGCGGGGGCATCATTAATACCATCTCCCGTCATAGCAACAATTTCATTGTTTTTCTTTAATGCATTTACGATTTTAAGTTTTTGTTCCGGGATCACCCTCGCAAAAACGTTGATGCCTTTTATCTTTTCACATAATTCATCATCCGTCATTACCTGTAATTCCTGACCGGTAATGCACTTGCCAGGGTTTTCAAGACCTATTTCCAGAGCTATATTTTTGGCTGTCACCGGGTAATCTCCAGTTATCATAATTATCCTTATGCCTGCTTTATAGCATTCGCTTACAGCTTGTTCAACATTTTTGCGAATCGGATCTGACAGTCCTATTAAACCAATAAAATCAAAAGTAAAATCATGCTGAATTTCAGGTAAACCTTTT
>JBGOZX010000287.1:0-3788 GCA_041480425.1 Bacteroidia bacterium | reverse complement strand
GTACACGATTTTAATTGGGGGCAGATGAGCGTGTCCGGGTGCAAGAACCATTACAAATTTGTCTTGAGTGCAGGAGCAAAAGCAAAAACCGTGACAAACAACTTACCCATATTGTCCGTGTTATGCTTAGGCATTTATTTGTGTCCTAAATTAAATATATACTAATCTCATAATGACTCCACCAATCTTTGTAAAGGTGATGGATTTTTTAATCTTACAAATATTCCGCAAAGTTTTAAAGATTGATTATCCTTAATACAACGAACAGATAATCCATTACTTTTATCAGTATTGGCGCTTGAAACGTTGTTGTCCTTACCAGATAAAGACCAATAAAGTGAATTGGTTTCATTAAGTTCATCAGAAGTCCAAAACTTGCAACTCAATCCATTTGATTGAAATGTACCATCTTTTCCTCTGTCTGCACCAGGGAGTGCAAAAAATCCGGATTCATTAGTTGCAAATATTAATGGGCTCAACCAGTGCAAGGTCCCAGATTCTTTCAGCTTTCCCTCAGCTTCCATCGTTCCTCCTAGAAAGCTTGTGAGTTCCTCTGACTCCAATTGAGTCAGAACATGCCATCCAGATAAAGCAGTTTTATATGAAATTTCAGTTACTGGTATTGTTGTAACAACAGGAGGATCGGCGGGTTTCTTTATACAGGATATAAAGGAGATTAAAGATAATATAATGATTAATCCTGGTGTTTTTAAAGTACTTTTCATCTGAACTGGTAAATTAGTTTTGTAATAATATGATAATTTTATTTTATCCTGATGACTATTGAATCAACAGTATAAGCAGAAAAAATCCCTAACCCGCCAGTTATATTGGAGAATAAGGGGGAAACCTCAGAAAATGGAACTGTTCCATCATTGTATTTTAAAAGAGACTGATGGAACTGATAATATGATTTTTCTGTGTTTAATAAGTATATTTTCATGAAGATTGAATCCGGAGTAGAATAATAACCATAAGTGCCTTCTGTCCTTTGACTAATCTCTTTGCCATCGCTCCCTTTATCAGTAAAAAACACCTTTCTGAAAAGGGTATAAGATGAATTATCTTTCCATACTTCCCCAGATTCGGGATCTGTATAATAGCTTGTTTTCACTTCGAAGAGTTTATAATAATTGTCTTCTCCCGGGTAATCTGTAAACGTTGCTGTAATATAAAAAACTCTTTCAGCGGGCCCGTTTGGATATTGTTCCAATATTGATGAAGTATCTGCCTTTAGAAGTAAGTTTCTTTTCTCAGGGACAGTACTTGTTGCTTCAGCTGACAATCCAATATCACTTATGACTCTCAGTTTATATGTTGTCCCATATTTTATATCCATCCGGTCATGACGGATTATAAATCCAGTGCTAAAAGTGTCTAGAGCAATCTCTCTGGAACCATCTGAAATAAATGCTGTAAGGATACCTGTTGACTCTTTAGAATTTAACTCGCCATAAATTCGCTGATTAGAACTGACAAACACATAAGATATTGTATCTGATGGTGAGAGAAAAGAGGTTATGGAGAGTTTATGTGTAAACTCTGGTAATTTAACATTTGTGGCCTCTCGTTCACAAGCAGAACTGAGAATTAAAATGATAATTAATAAAAAATACTTAATTCTGTTGTAGCTCATACTTAAAACTTAAATGAATAGCTTATAGATGGAATAATAGGAAACAGACTAACCTGATTCAGAAAACCATAGCCTACATTATCAACTACCTTGTAATCAGTGGTATAAAAGAATGGATTCTTGCGATTATATGCATTATATACTGATATTTCCCATATGCGTTCGCCCCATTTCTTTTCTTTATGAAATTGTACTCCTAAGTCAAGTCTGTGATATGCATTCATCCGAAAATTGTTTCTGGCACTAAACTCTTTTACCTTAAAACCTGAAAAATCAGAAGGATCAAGGGTAAGTTTATCAGAATCATAATTCCACTGATGTCCCACAATATACTCTGACGTTGGAAGTGTTACTGAATTTCCAGTCCCGTATACCCATGTTCCTGAAAATGTTATATGCTTGTTTAATTTATATATTGCAACTAAAGAAAGATCATGGCGCCTATCATACCTGGCCCAGAATTTCCGCCCGAAATTTATTGAGTCGAACTGCATTTGGGTCCAGGACAAGGTATAACCTATCCAACCACTTAAACGGCCCTCTTTTTTCTGAAGAAGTAATTCAAGCCCATAGGACCAGGCATCTCCTTCTGTTACTTTTGCTTCCCAGTTATTATCAGATACCGAAGTTGGTTCATCAAGATTCATGAATGAAGCACCTTCCTTATATCCAATAACATTGTCCATCTTCTTATAATACCCTTCAAGTGAGAATGTAATATCAGGTTTACTGAAGTCTTTAACCAAACCTAATGCTAACTGTTGTGATTCCTGAGGCTTTACTTTGTCTGTTGTCGGAACCCAAAGATCTGTTGGCAAACTGATCCCTGTATTTGATATCATATGAATATATTGACTCATTGATGCATATGAACCTTTAACAGCAAAATCATTCTTTAGATTTAAGGCAACTGAAAGTCTGGGTTCAAAAAAATGGTATTGATTTTGATCTGCCAGAAAATGGCTGAAACGAATACCTCCATTAACTTTAAGATTGTGAAGCGCTTGCCAGGTATCCTCAAAATAAATCCCTGATTCCAGACTATTTGTAAACGTTACATCATTAATATGGGTATTATTTGGAATATCTTCCTCAATGAATGCATATGGATTGAATCTATGAAAAATGCTTATTGCTCCTGCCTTAATCCGATGGTTTGGATTCGGCAGATAATCAATATCATACTTTAGAGAGTAATCTTTAATTCCCGAATAATATTCAGCCTTATAGTCCTTAATTGCCTCTCCTGTTGTTTGATAGATATCAAATATTCTGAATGTATAGTTACTGAAAATTGCAGAAGTATTTGAAAATAATTTATTAGTAAAGAGATGATTCCATCGTAAGGTTCCTGTACCGTTTCCCCAACGGAAACCTATATCATGTTTATAATAATTATTGTTTGTTCTCATGGAAAATTTGTCATTTCCAAAGTACCCACTCAGGTATAATTTATTTTTTCTACCAAAATCATAATTGATTTTTGCGTTAAAATCATAAAAATAGTATCCGGTTTTTTCCTCTCCCAGAAAAGGATACATTATCAGGTCGGCATAAGTACGACGACCAGATAAAAGAATTGAAGACTTGCCTTTTTTTATTGGCCCTTCAAGAGTCAACCGGGATGAAATTAGCCCGATTCCACCTTCCCCATGCCACTCTTCTTTATTGCCCTCTTTCATATTTATATCCAGAACGGAGGATAATCTTCCACCATACCTTGCCGGAAATCCCCCCTTGGTTAACTCAACACCTTTTAAGGCATCACCATTAAAAAGAGAGAAAAATCCGAACAAGTGACTTGCATTATAAACTATTGCATCATCAAGGATGATCAGGTTTTGATCCGGTCCACCACCTCTTACATATAGACCACTACTTCCTTCAGATCCTGTCTGTACTCCAGGCATAAACTGCAGGACCTTAAGAACATCTTTTTCGCCAAGCAAAGAGGGTACACTTTTAATTTGTGCTATCTGCAGGTTTATTGTGCTCATCTTAACTGATTGACTCTGTTTCTCAATCCGGGTTGATGATACTGTTACTTCATCAAGTAAAACAGAGGGTTTGAGATCAATATTCAATTCAATATTTTTGTTAAGCTTAACCTTAACAATCTCAGGAGTAAACCCAACATATGAAACAATAAGCT
>JBGOZX010000286.1:0-3848 GCA_041480425.1 Bacteroidia bacterium | reverse complement strand
GTTTTTCAATAGGTGTATTGATGCGTAATTCATGCCATTCAGTAAATATCCGTCACACTATTCCTATGTGTTTTGTTCTTTTTCTGTTTATAGGTTTTATTTTGTCTTTTTCCTTCACCGTAACTAGATTTATATTTTTCCCACTCTTGTTTCTTTATTTCATATTTGATTTAGTATTTGGACTAAAAGCTGCAAAAAAGGATATAAGAATAATTCCATTATGGATCTATTCAGTATTCGCAGTCCATGTACTATATGGAGTAGGCACAATTATTGGGTTATCAAAAGGCAATTACAAGAATAAATAAGATTTCATGTTGAAAAGAGCGTTTGACATTTTGCTTTCATTCCTGGGACTTGTAATTACCTTTCCATTGTTTATAATCATTGCATCATTTATACTAATTGAAGATGGGCTACCTGTTTTGTTTAAACAAGAACGTCTTGGAAGATTTGGTAACAAATTCAATATTCTCAAGTTCCGTTCGATGGCTGTTCTAAAATCAGAAGAGAAAAGCTTATTTGATGCAGGCGATTCTTCAAGAATAACTAAGACTGGAAGGATAATTAGAAGAACCAAACTAGACGAATTACCTCAATTGATTAATGTAATTAAGGGTGATATGTCCCTTGTTGGCCCACGTCCCGAGGTTGAAAAGTGGGTCAATGCTTTCCCTGAGAGATGGGCCATGGTTCATCAGGTAAAACCAGGAATTACAGATAATTCCTCTATTTTTTACAGGAGCGAAGAGTCTCTGCTTGCTGAATCTGATGATCCGGAAAAAACTTATAAGGGAGTTATTTTGCCAAAGAAACTTGACCTCTATGAAGATTATGTGGTAAATAATTCATTTTCAGGGGATTTAAAACTCATATTTAAAACAATCTTTACCGTAATATTTAAATAGTTATTCTGCTAATGAATATCCTGTTCTCCAAAGTTCCGCTTGCCGGAAACGAATCCAGATATATTAATGAGGTTCTTGAAAGCGGCTGGCTTACAACCTCATCAAAAGCCCTTCAATTTGAAAAACTTTTTGCAGGTTTTGTGGGAGCAAGATACGCATGCGCAGTTAATTCCTGTACTTCTGCATTGCATCTGGCGGTTGAAGCCGTCGGAATCAAGCCTGGCGATAAAGTGCTGGTTCCCTCCCTTACATTTACCGCATCAGCCGAGATATTAAGATATATGGGGGCGGATCCTGTATTTATGGATGTGGATTATGGTACAGGCCTTATTTCTCCTTCAATTCTCAAAAAAGCACTGAAAACGGATTCAAATGTTAAGGCTATTATACTGGTCCATTACGGCGGGCAGGCTCCTCTTATGACAACCCGGGAAGGTGAAGGAATTCTTGATATTTGCGAAAAAAACAAAATTCTTATAATTGAAGATGCCGCACATGCATTCCCTACAAAATATGGGGATCGTTATATTGGTTCTTTCGGCGATGTAACTTGTTTCAGTTTCTATGCAAATAAAACCATTACGACCGGCGAAGGTGGTATGCTTGTTACAGACAATGAAGAAATATATAAACGGGCAAAAATCATGCGCCTGCATGGGATCAACCGAGATATCTGGGAAAGATTTACTTCAAATAAAACATCCTGGGAATATGATGTAATAGCCCCCGGATTTAAATATAACATGCCAGATGTCAACGCAGCCATTGGTCTCGCCCAGTTAGAAAAGGCAGATTATTTCAGGGAACAAAGACAACGGTGTGCAACATTTTACCTTCATGAGCTAAAAGACTTAACAACCATCGACCTGCCTGTATTTAACGGACCGATAGGTCATCACTCCTGGCATCTTTTTCCAATAATAATAAAGCCTGAGTCCTCAGTTTCGCGGAATGAATTCATACAATTAATGGCCCATGAAGGAATTGGTACCTCTGTCCATTATAAACCACTGCACCGTATGACCTATTATAAGGAAACCTATAACTTAAATCCGGATGATTTCCCAAATACTGAACGAATTTGGAAGGGCACGGTATCCCTTCCCATTTATCCGGAACTGAGAGATGATGAATTAGAATATATATGTCAGATAATTAAAAGAATCCTGTTACAGGATTGATCCTTTTCAGATTTATATGTTTGATAGGATAAACAGTGCAGTATTTACTTTAAACTGCCTGATGTTCTTGCTCACAATAAATGACCTTCCTTAATAATTAAAAACTATGTTTAAAACATATCCAAAATGGCTGGAATCCATGCGAATTAAAGCCATAGAATTGTTCCAGCGTTATTCACTACCCAGGTGGATAGTGTTTGGGCTAGACAACCTTGCGGTGTTCCTGACTTTTCTTTTAGCCTACATTCTTCGGTTTAACTTTGTACTTTCTGATTTCGAACTAAATTTTGCGATTAATCAGGCATTTATAACAGTGAGCGTTTATGCAGCTTTTGCACTTGTATTTCGTTCTTATTCGGGACTTATCCGTCACACAACCATTATTGATATTTTTATTGTATTTATGGCCACCAGTTTTTCGTTAATGGTTCTCCTGGGGCTCGCTTTCCTGAACAGAGAGACCGATTGGGTTGAGATTCTAAATATACCACTATCCATTCTTCTGATCCATTATGTTACGATCACATTATTGCTATTCTTTGTGCGTATCATAATAAAAATTGGTTTTCAATTAATAAGTACCTCCGGAGTAAAAAAGAATGTATTGATTTTTGGTGCAGGTGACATGGGGGTCATTGTTAAACGTCTTATTAATAGCGATATACAAAGCATTTACCAGATTTCAGGTTTTCTTGATTACAGCAAGAAATTACAGGGCAAAAAGTTGAACGGGATACCTGTTTATGATCCTAAGGTCCTTTACTCAGGTTTTCTGCTTAAACATAAAATTGGTACACTTATCATTGCAATCGAAAATATTTCGCCAAAGAGAAAAAGTGAAATCATCCACACAGCGATGGACTTTGGTCTTGAAATACTTGAAACACCGGCTGTGGATAAATGGTTAAACGGTCAGCTGCAGATGCGTCAGATTCAAAAGGTAAAAATTAAAGACTTGCTGGGAAGAGATCCGATTAAACTCAATATGGACTTAATCGGGAAAGGATTAAACAGAAAGACCATAATGGTAACCGGTGCTGCCGGATCCATTGGTTCCGAAATTGTGCGTCAGCTTGCCCGGTTTACAACCAGAAAAACTATACTGATAGATCAGGCCGAGACACCTATGTTTCATCTTGAAAATGAACTCCGGGAAAAGTATAGTCATTTGCAGTTTCAATTGATTCTGGCCGATGTCACAAACCACGAAAAAATGGAGCGCATATTTCAGGAGTTTCATCCTGATATTGTTTTTCATGCGGCAGCCTATAAACACGTACCCCTTATGGAAGAAAATCCACATGAAGCCATCCGGGTAAACGTGGGAGGCACAAAAATTATAACCGAACTTTCTGTGAAATACAGAGTAAAGAAATTTGTGATGATCTCAACCGATAAATCAGTAAATCCCTCAAGTGTTATGGGAGCATCGAAGCGGGTTTGTGAGATGCTTGTACAATCGAGAGCCCAACAGCCTGGAGTAAAGACACAATTTGTCATTACCAGGTTTGGAAATGTTCTGGGGTCGAATGGTTCAGTAATTCCATTATTCAGTAAACAGATCGAAGAGGGTGGCCCTATCACAGTTACCCATCCTGAAATAACCCGGTATTTCATGACTATTCCTGAAGCCTGTGAGCTGGTATTAGAAGCAGGATTTATGGGGAAAGGAAGCGAAATATTCGTTTTTGATATGGGTAAGCCAATTAAAATAGCCGACCTGGCCCACCAGATGATACGACTTTCAGGGCTTGTACCT
>JBGOZX010000285.1:0-3858 GCA_041480425.1 Bacteroidia bacterium | reverse complement strand
ATCAAAGATCTATATCAAAGAGGTTTCCGATATAAACTTGTCGGGTACGGCAAAGGCTATACTGACTGAAAACGGGAAGGTTCTTATTGCTGAAAACTGGTATGGGAAAGGATATGTTTTTGCAATTGGCGATCCGTGGATATATAATGAATATATTGATCATGACCGTTTGCCGGAAAGCTTTGAAAACCGTAAAGCAGCTGAGAACCTTACCGATATGTTATTGGTACCACTTACTGGGCGGGATCCGCGGGAGCGTCTTGTTTGCCTCCGGTTTATCCAGCAATGGCCACTTAGTCATGGTGAAATAGGTGATAAATTCAGAGCCCTTGTTTATCAGGCACTAAATGACTGATGAATCCGGAGGTGAATTACAGATCGTGGTTAGATTCGCCATGCATGGCGAATCTAATTTAATATTTCTTCAACAGGTCGAGCAGTTTTTTATCTAATTTATGCCCGTACCAGTCGGTATAATTTACATCAGAGCGGCCTGAATCGATTATACCAAAATCTCCCCTGAAGTTCCAGAGTGCATAACCAATTCCGTTTTTTGTAAGAATATCCAGTACATCACTGAACCAGGCTAAAAATATTTCATGAGGCGTTTTTTTCCAGCAGCCGCATTCGCCGCAATGAACTCCGACACCTTTCTCCAGAAGCCCGATCCATGGTTTGTAAAATTCTTCCAGCTGTTCCCTGCCGTAATATTTGCCATCGATTGTACCCGGCCAGACAGGGGTTGGTGCCTGTGACGGGTCTTTCCAAACCCATGTTGCCTGGTAATGCGAGATAAGTCCGGGCCAATAACCCCGGCAACTTTGTGCAATATTCAGGTCGATTATTTCAGGGATCACATTATTTCCGCCGCCGTTTCCATCAGCTATTATCAGACGGCTGGGGTTGGCTGCCCTGATCACTTTTGAAGCCCCTTCAGCAACCTTACGGTAAGTTTCCCCCGGGACAGGCCCCTTTTTAGCAAACTGGTCATTCATATCCTCTATGTAGGCAGGTTCATTAAGAAGGTCAAAGCTTAACTTCTCGGATGAAACATCTTTATAACGTTCTGCCCACATGCCCCAATGAAAATTAAAGGCATCCTGTGCCTCCTTATCTTTCCAAAGATTGTATGGCTCGTGAAAACCTGCATTTATACAATATCCAGGAGCCCGGTGCAGGTTCAGACTCACATGCAGTCCGTGTTTATGGGCCATAAATATCAGCTGATCAATATCATCCAGTACTTTAGAGTCTGTCTTATATATTTCATCTTTTGTTATGTCTTTCGACCGGTCAAATGAAAGATACCTGGGATATGCCATCGGCAGCCTCATAAAATCGAAACCCCAGTCTGCCATCCATTTGAAATCTTCATCTGTTGTTCTGTTTGCCTCAGGATTCATGGGTAGTGAGGGTGAAAAATAATCGAGCAGGTTGAAACCTTTCCAACGGGGCAATAGATTTTTTGGAGACGATAGTCTTGCCGGAAATGCATTATTTCCTGCTAATGTCAGGGCAGTTGCTGCCAGGGTTGTATTTTTAATAAATACCCGGCGATTAATTTTTTTTTGGTTCATTTCATTTATAAGTTTTATTATCATAAAATTATGCAATTTTTTGATTGCCCCTGTTATTCATACCTTCATAGTTATATTATTTGGGATAACTTTCTTTTATTGATCATTTTTTCGTAAATTTAGTTTTACAAAAACTCATCATTAATCATAAAAAATATATTATGAAAACAATTTACTTTTTACTTGTTTTATTATTTTCACTTGGTTCTGTAACACTTTCAGGACAGGAAGAGCAGCAGGCTCCTCCATCAGAACAAAAACTGAGTGCCACATCCAAATACGATTTTATTCCCGGAGAATCTTTAATGTTTTTTGATGACTTTACCCAGGATAATATCGGCGACTTTCCGGGATTATGGAATACTAATGGTTCAGGTGAGATTGTTACAACAAACCTTTTCCCTGGGAGATGGCTGAAACTTGGAGCAGAGGCTTCATTTATTCCAGAAACAAAAAAAGTATTTCCAGATAATTTTACTGTCGAATTTGATGTATTACCAATTCCGGGAGCAAATGAGGAGAAGTCACTAAACTTCGGATTTTATATTTATGCTGCTCAAAACCCTGATGATCTTAATGAGGGCGGAGCTATACCGGGAGTGGCAGGAATAAAAATGCACTTCGGGAGCGACCAGCATGATTATTCAACATATTCTGAAGGAGTATACAATCTTAATGGATTTTCAGAAATGAATCCATTAGTAATAAACAAAAAATCAAGAATGTCATTCTGGATTCAAAAAACACGGATAAGAGCCTATATTAATGATGTAAAAATATTTGATCTTGCAAAGGCTCTTGCACCGAATCTTGCGTATAATGTAATTCGCTTTTTAACTGGTTCTGAGGCCTTACCCCTGATTGCAAACTTCAGGGTAGCAGTAGGTGCTCCGGATATGCGTAATAAACTTATAACTGAAGGCAGGCTTGTTACATATGGAATCTATTTTGATTCCGGAAGCGATAAAGTTAAACCGGAATCGGCAGGTACAATGAAGGAAATTGCAACAGTATTGAAAGAGAATCCCACAGTAAGAATAAAAATAGTCGGACATACAGACAGTGATGGGGATGATGCTAAAAACCTTGACCTTTCAAAACGGAGAGCCATTTCGGTCAAGAATGCCATTAGCACTGAATACGGCGTTGACGCTTTGAGGATTGAAACAGATGGCAAAGGCGAAACTGAACCTATTGCACCTAATTCAACATCGGAGGGTAAAGCGAAGAACCGGAGGGTTGAGCTTATTAAGCTGTAAAAGATTCTTTTGATTTTAATGACAGATTAAGGGCAGAGCAATAGCCAAAGTGTTTAGCGTTCCGCGTAGTCAATCCCCCCCCTCCCCGTAAGCTCAGGGCGCTCAGGGTGGATTTTTTATCTTGTACTGATTTCAATAATGTAATACAACTGAAAGAGAAGCGGTTGTCACAAATTGTGACAACTTCCCATGATTACTCATTATTAAGCCACTCATAATCGGTTTGTATCAGAATCTAACCCGTCATTCCCATCCAAATGATTTTTCAAAATGCCAGACAAATGCTATATTTACCCGGAATTGGATGGGAAGATTTGTCCTTGCAAGAAGACCTTAATCTCTGCAAATGAGATAAACCTGAGTAGACAAAAAAAAGACATCAAATCATATGACCCTACTACGCAAAATATTATGCAGATACCCCTAAGCCATTTTGAAAAATATATCGACGAGACCATTCTAGCACGCGGTCTGGCATATTTTAAAAAAGGTTATGTAATAAGTTTCGAAGAAATAAGCTCTGGCGAATTTGAGGCTGTTGTAGAGGGCACCGAAGAATATATCGTCAGACTGAAAGTACGAAGTAATACTGTCACAGAGAATTCTTGTACATGTCCCTACGACTTTGGACCTGTCTGCAAACATGTTGCCACTGTCCTTTTTTATATGCAGCAGGAAGAGCTTGGACTGAAACAGCCGGTAAATAAGAAAGAAGTAAAAACCAAACCTGACACCAAAAGAAAAACCGTTTCGGAACAGGTTGACGAAATGCTTACCTCTCTTTCACATGACGATTTAAAAAAGTTCATAAAGGAGCAAAGTCTCTCCGATCCGGTGTTTCGAAGGTTGTTCTTTACCGGTTTTGCACATAAAGCCTCAGACGAATCACCGGCTGTGTACCGCCAGCAGGTAAAAAACATTTTAAAAAGCGCCATGGGGCGTGACAGGTTTATAGACTGGTCGCGTGCCGGGATGGTCGGCAAAGCTGTATTTGGTTTGCTCGGTATGGCAATGAAGCATGT
>JBGOZX010000284.1:0-3862 GCA_041480425.1 Bacteroidia bacterium | reverse complement strand
CATTAATTATTTATAGTTATCTGGTTTTTTTAAGAATCAGTTTTTCATTTTTGCCGAAGGTTTCATAACCTGAAACTATGACTTTTTCACCGGGTTGAAGACCTTCAAGTACTTCATAATATTTTGGATTTTTCCTTCCTATTGATATATTGCGTTTGTATGCGAATGATTCAGTAGGGTCAAGAACAAATATCCACTGTCCTCCGGTTTCCTGGAAGAATCCGCCTATTGGCACGAGAACAGAAACTTTTGGCTGCCCTAACTGGAGACTGGTATAATATGTCTGTCCTGTTCTTATATTGTCCGGCATACTGTCCCTGAAAATCATGTCAATCTCGAAAGTCCCGTTTCTAACTTCAGGATAAACCCTTTTTACTACCAGATCAAATGCATTGCCCTGCCTGTCGAGTGTTGCTGTAAGCTGTGTTCTCACTCTGTCGATGTAATGCTCATCGATCTGGGCAACAACTTTATAAGATGTCAATACATTTATCTGACCCATATTTGCACCTCTCTGGATGGATTGTCCGATTTCCGGAACCAACAGACCTAGTTGCCCGTCAACAGGGGCTCTGACATTCAGGTTTTCAGCTCTTTCTCTTACAAGCTGAAGGTTTTTTCGCATATTCTCAAGATTGCTTGTTATTGTGTTTACCTGAACCGAGCGGAAAATAGAATCCTGTCTCTGTCGTTCAGTAAAGAGCTCCTGAGATTGTATGGCCATATCAAGATCTTCTTTTGACCTGATAAATTCTTCCCTCGAAATGAGATTATCTTTCATCAGAGTTACGTTCTGTTGATAGTTACGCTCCTTCCTTTCTATATCATATTTAAGATTGATAAGCTCCCGTTTAATTGAAAGCCTTTCCTGTTCCATAGTAACCTGTGTATTCCTGAGGAAGTTTTCCTTCTCAGCAAGTTGTGCTTCACTGTCAAGAATATTAAGGTGAAGGTCGGGGTTGGATAATCTTAAGATAATATCTCCTTTTTTTACCATCGATCCCTCTTCAATAAGCTTATCCTCAACCCTTCCGCCTTCCTGGGCATCCAGAAAGATAATGGTTATGGGCTCAACAGTTCCTGGAACTGTAATGTAATCATTGAACTGATCTTCAATAACTGTTTCAATAATAAGTTTCTCTTTTTCAACCTTATATGTTGAGGTCCTGTCGGCAAAGAATGCCATATAAATAAGCACGATCATTGCTATCCCGATACCAAAATATCCGATGTGTTTTTTCTGAAGACCTTTTTTCTTTGGAATTGCTTTATCCATTCTGTCAACAGGAGTATCCATTTCGACTTTTTTTAATCAGATTAATTATTTATTATTTTTTCATATTCACCCGTAGAGTAAAACTGAATCGTGAGTTTCCTGATCAGAAGTTGCAGTTTTGTTCTCAGCGCTTCAGCTTCAGCTGAAAAAAGCTTGGTTTTTGCAGCCGAAAAATCTGTTACATCGACAAGTCCTGATTCAAATTTTTTCTCCACAGCAGAATAAGATTTATTATTAAATTCTAAATTGGCCTCAGCAGCTGCAAATTCGTCTTTCCCTCTGTTGAAATTAAGGCAGGCATTTTCGATCTCGGTATAAAGGTTATTTTTCTCCTGTTCCAGTCTGAGTGCATTATCCTGCATGCTAATCCTGGCAAGTTTAATATTTCTTCCGGTGGAATAGTTGTTAAATATTGGTATATCGAGGGAAAGGAATACTGCCTGGCTGTTATTGTTTTTTAATTGACTGGAGAAAGAAGCCTGGTCAACCGAGGCGTCACTGATTACTTTATAATATCCGGTAAATACTGCACCACCTGCAGTAAGTCTTGGTGCAAGATTTCCCCTGGCAGCAGCAACCTGTTTTTTTGAAGCTTTCAGTTGGAACTCTATTGCTTTCAGTCTTGGAAGAGTTTGTGAAGCAATTTTATAGACACTGTCGGTGTTAAAGCTGCTGTCGGTGATCAGCATATTATTCAGATCAGGCATCAGAATATCAAAGTCTGAGCCTGGTTCCAGTTGAAGCATATGTTTTAAAGTTGTAAGGGCCTGACTGGCTGAGTTATGTGCTACGGTATAATCAAGCTTGTCAGCCGAAACCTGGCTTTCTATTTCATATTGTCTGGATAAAGCCTCTTTCCCGGTTTCCACCATTTTCAGGATTCTGAAAAGTTGTTTCTCCGAAAGATCAAGCTGCATTTTTGAGGCATTTTCCAGTCCTTTTGAATATAAAACCTGGTAATACTGCCCCATTATGTCAACGATAAGGGTATTCCTTGTTATTTTTTCTGTTTCCAATCCGGCTTTAAGCATAAACTTATTGGCGGCAATTGTATTCAGAGTTGCAAAACCATTAAAAAGCTGGATAGTTGAGTTTAAAGAGTAGGAGTTACTAAGATTTTGTTTAAACGTAATAAGGTTGGTAACAGGGTCTATTGATCTTCCAAATCCGACACGTGCATCTGATCCAAAATTAAGGGATGGCAACACATCCATTTTTGATTTAAGAAAATTGGCCTTTGCAGTTTCGGTCTGAAGCCTCTGTCTCTGAAGGCTGATGTTATTTGTAACCGCGTAACTGATGCAATCCTCAAGTGTCCATTTTTTTTCCTGGGCTGACATTTCCTGATACCAAAAGACCAAAAACAGTATTGCTATCCAGATGGTTCTTCTCATTTCTTACTTTTAATTTTATTTTACTTTATGCCAAAGAATGTGCCATATTGATAAATGTCACATTATCAGCAATATAACAAATTACTAATTTTGCAAAATGTAAAAAAATTAGACAGTATTGTGTGTGAAAATGTTACAATGAACTCACCCTTGTTATGGCCTTCGCCGTGTGGTTCCCTCTCTTATTGGTAAGAGAGGGAAGAATACATTGTTAATGATTTTGATAAAATACATGGAGGGTTATTTGTTTTTGGACAGATTTCTTAAATCCGATATTATGGTTTTAATTGCTCTCTATTTCTATGGTTGCCGTTTTTAGTCCTATGGAGGTTCCTTTAAGGGTAATTTTACCACCTTTTGTATCCGATTTTACAATTACCAGACAACGTCCGTGCCAGGCTGTTCGCCAGGGAAGTTGATAGCTTTCAAGACTAACCGGATTTGCATTTCCTACTCCCACGATAGTTCCCGGTCCATCAATTTCAAATGATACCAGATTCACTGCTTTGGGATCACGAACACCGTTTGCATCAGTTAATTCAACAGTAATATAACTTAAATCCTGCCCATTTGCATTGATTTTAGTTCTATCGGCAGAAAGCCTGATTTGTGCGATTTCACCGGCAGTATGCAATTCTGAAACATTAACTTGCTTTTTCCCTTTAAAACCAACGGCTTTGAGTATACCAGGCTGATAAGGAACCTGCCAATCTGCTTTAAATTCAGTTGAACGATTGGTCAACTTTTTGCCCAACGATTTGTCATTCAGGAATAATTCGACCTGATCGCATGAAGAATACACATTCACTTCCAGGGCCTTACCTTCACTTCCTTTCCAGTTCCAATCGTCAACTACATCCGTCCAGTGCCATTTTGACCAGGACTGCCTTTCAGGATTAAGCTCAAAAGAAGGTTGAGGTGGTGTTACCCAAATTGATACCTGGTTTTCTTTCCAGAGAGCATCACGATACCAGGATTGCGGACGTTTCCAGCCACAAATGTCAATATCTCCGCAATATGCCAGATTCCAGGGAAAGAAATTCTGCTTCTGAAAATATCCTCTCCATCCGATGCTGGCTTCACCAATGTAATCAAAAGCTGTCCATACAAAATCTCCGATTACATAAGGATGATCAACCACTTCCATCCAGCTTCCGAATGCTTCCAAAGGATAGGATTCCGTACCGGACAT
>JBGOZX010000283.1:0-3872 GCA_041480425.1 Bacteroidia bacterium | reverse complement strand
GTTCAGTTGTTAAACCGCGTCATAAGAAGTTAATAGAGCATATTCATTCCTTAACCAAAGCAAAGATCTGGTATCATACCTGCGGTTCATATATGGAATATATTCCCGATCTAATTGATATTGGTGTTGATATAATCAATCCTGTTCAAACCAGTGCCAGGAACATGGATCCTGTTCAATTGAAGAAACATTTTGGGAAAATAATTAATAGTGCAGAAAAAGGGATAATATTTGAATGCCTCTTAAGTTTTTATCCCGCATCATGCCCAAAAACAAGAAGGCCTCAATCCGATCATTGCCATAGTGTTATTACCTTTTTGTCGGGCAGCATGATCCTAGCGCACTTGTGTTGTTTTACAATTAATTCTTAAAACTCAATTTTACTTTCCGTCTTGCCTTAAGCATTGCTGATTCAAGGTCGATTGATGCACTCTTTTTAAGTTTACTCTCTTCCGCAGCCTCCATGAATGCGTAAATCTCCAGAGTTTCTTCAGCTTTGACAGGTACTACTCCTGTATTAAAAAATTCAGTAATTTTTACCAGTAACGGGTTGTATCCATGTTCTTCTCCAAGGAACAGATTACCTTTTTCCCCGAATGCGATTCCTCCAATATCATATATGCCCGACCGCGTCCCCCGGAAAGTACCAATACGATTATCCTTCCATAAACCTACAACGATATCTGTATTTTCTGTATAAATCCGCGAAACGCTCTTACAACCTGTACCCATGAGAGTAAATAACGATTCAACTCCATGCATACCATACCAGAAAAGATCAGGATGCGTTTTCTCAATCGTTGCAGGACTATGTGTATCTGCGCCCAATACTTTTCCTATCTTGCCCCCAGCAATTTCCTGAGTAACTTGTTCAAATCTTAAAGAAGATGACGAGAAAACTGGAACATTGTAATGCTTAGCCGCTTCAAAAATGGCAATGGCATCGGTGAGAGAGGCAGCTATCGGTTTATCAATAAACATACGCTTTCCTGCTTTTAGTACCTTTAAAGCCTGTTCGAGGTGGAGGCGACCATCGTTCGTTTCCAGTAAAACTACATCAACTTTGGGAAGGAGTTCTTCAATCGAGTTAACTATCTCTACCCCAAGCTTCTTAACTTCATCGGTATAACCCGGTATTCTAACAACACTGGATTTTATATCATTACTCCCTTTGGGATAGGCAGCCACTACCTTATATCCACCAAACTCCGGACTTGCTGCCGGATCGTTAAAAGCTTTAGCAAAAGCTGTACTGTGAGAGGTATCAAGTCCGATAATTCCTATTTTCCCTGCTGCCTGACTGTTTTTTCCATATAAATAGGTTACATTACCAGCCAGACCTAAGCCAATACCTCCTGTTGCAGCCGCTTTTACAAAATCACGGCGATTAATTTTTTTTTTCATATTTGTCTGTTTCTTAAGATTATTGAAAATAATTACTTTCCATAATTTCGAGTGTATTTCAGATCAAATACGATGTCTTTTATTTTTTAAACGGGCCGGGAAAACTTATCAAATCAGTTCGTGTTTTTCCGTTCTCTGTGATCCTGGCCAGAGTATATACCGTCCCGTCATCACCAATTGCAATTGAGTTAACATAAAGCGGGCGTTGACCGTCGGGATAAAAAACAGCGCCATGATCCAGATATTTTCCTGTTGGAATATCATAGGTGATCAGATGAAGATCTTCAAGACCCTTAGCCTCACCTTTAGCAGTTGAGGTGGCACCCATAACACGTTTGCTGTTAACATAAACAGGGCCTCCAGTCAGGTAATAGATTGTACGACCGTCAGGGCCTAACTTGAAACCGAGATAACCATAACTGAACTGGTCACCCATTCCAGTCAGTTTAGAAGGAATAGATGTTAGTCTTTCGAGCACTTCAATACGTGGAATGGCTGGGTCGAAACGGAAAAGATAACCGGAGTTGCCATGAACACCATAAAACTTATTCTCGGGAGCATACCAGAATACCTGGCGCCAGTTGTACGCCATGCTACCTGCCGTTGAGACTTCGTAAGTTCCAAAGTAATCCTTCTTCATATCTTCGCCTTCAATGGTTTCCACCACATCCTGTGCAACTTTCAGGCTCTTAATCTGTCCTTCTGCATTGGTCAGATATAAAGTACCATTTTCAGGATTAATAGCAATCGAACGGCATACTACACGAAAATCAGGACCCAAACCATCTTCACCTCTCCCTGTGGAAGGACCAAGGTCTTTCATCTCTTTCTTAGCCACATCGTAACGGAACAGGTAACCTGTTGGCCATGTCAGACCATAGATAAGACCACGATGTGTATCCATGTTCATAGTAAGAATACCTTCATTATGAGGTGCAATACCCAGATCTTCAAATGTTTTATTTTTCATATCGAAAGCAAGTATATGTCCTCCACGGTAAGCTTTATAACCTTTACCAGGTATACCTGTTTTTTCCTTGCCGTCTATGGTGCTGTAATAGCCAAGGTGTGTTACAAAATAGAGTTTGCCATTTGATTCGACAAAGTTCACATGGCTTTTGCCCTGTGCTACCACTTTCATGTCTTTCTCACCGCAAATCTCAGAGAGATCGCCAAGATGTTCGATCTTGCTGGTTTTTGGATCGAAAGAGTACATTTGACCAGCTACGTCAATCAACTGCGAGCAGAGAACATAGTAGATCTTGCCGTCACTTGCGGAAGAAATACCATTATAGGTGTCGTGTGCATGTTCGAAGCCGGAGTTATAAACTGTAGCAATCAGCTTAGCATCAGGAGTTGAAACAACAAGAGCTTCACCCTCCGCTTTGGTTATATGTTTGCAGCCCGTCATAACCAGTCCCAGAAACAGTATAGTGAATAATAGTCGTACTGATTTCATTAGGTTTTTTTGGTAATCATTTTTATTCTTTAATCTTATCAGCATTCTTATGTATTTTTTCGATTGCTGCTGCAATATCATCCATATCGGATTTTTCAGCAAGCAGCAAATTCTGCATTAACCACACTGCCTCTTCGCATAAAACATCATTCTCCGGACACTTATTTTGCTCTGTGTATTTATCAAAATCCAGCATCTCCTTCGGGTACATCTTTTGATAATTTTTCGATTGAAAAGCATTATTTAAGTATGGCTGTTTATTTAAGAAGGGCGCATATCCGCTTAAATTAGGAATTCCCTCTGCGCTTAGTGCTTCCAGAAACTTCGATCTGGATAAACCCTGAAATTCTTCTTTTTTGTAACGGAAGGCAAACATATGAAAAGCGGCTCTGGTTACATTATTGTAGAGTTTATATGGTATAATACCAGGGATATCCTTGATTTTGGACCTCAGGTATTGAGCATTGTTATTCCGTGTTGTGGTCTGTTCATCCAACCTGCCCAATTGAGCCAATCCAATGGCAGCCTGATATTCTGTTATTCGTATTTTAGTCCCCAGCATAACTGATCCGGTACCTACTGCACCGATGACTCCTCCGTATGGAAGACCCATATTGTGGTAAGAGTAACATCTGTCTATAAATTTTTCATCATCGCTTACAATAGCTCCTCCTTCACCTAATGGCAAATGTTTCGAATTCTGAAAACTAAAACAGCCGGCATTACCGAATGTCCCTACTTTCTTATGATTTACTTCCGCCAACCATGCCTGACAGGCATCTTCTACCACAAGCAGGTTATGTTTTTTTGCAATCTCCATGATCCTTTCCATATTGGCTGGCAAGCCTAAGATATGCACAGGCATAATTGCCCTGGTGCTAGATGTGATTTTCGCTTCAATTTTATCAGGATTGATTTGAAATGTTTCCAGATCAATATCAACAAAAACCGGCATTGCTCCAGCCATCAGTACGGCCTGAATGCTTGAAATAAAGGTATATGGAGTAAC
>JBGOZX010000282.1:0-3888 GCA_041480425.1 Bacteroidia bacterium | reverse complement strand
TTTATGTTAGGAGCCGGAGAGAAGTCTTTTGATCTTACGAATGTACTTGCTCAATTATCATTTACATATATCATTGCATTTTTGCTGATGCAAAAAGCTATAAAATGGCAATTACTGGTCTCTTTTGCCATGATCCTGTTATCCGACCTGCTTTACCACTTTTGGCCTGTAGAGGGATTTAATCAGCCATTTACTCCGGATCATAATTTTGGATCATGGATTGATCTGGCCATTGCAGGAAGTTTAAACTCAGACCACTGGGTTGCATTTAATGCTGTACCTACAACTGCTCATACAATATGGGGTGTCGTTGTTGGCATGTTACTGATGAAGGACTGGTCGCAAAGAAAAAAGATACTGGTCCTGCTTATAACCGGACTGATTGGCGTTATCATTGGATATTCCATGGATCCTTTCATTCCGATTATAAAACGTATATGCACTAGTTCTTTCATTATCGTAAGTGGAGGATGGTGCTTAATAGCAATGGCATTTTCATACTGGCTGATCGATGTGATGAACTTCAGAAAGCTTGCCCTGTTCTTTGCAATAGTTGGCATGAATCCAATTTTTATATACCTCTTTTCCAATCTGGGCGGAAAACAATTACTTGCCCGCATGGCCGACCCGTTTACATCCAGGCTTTTCTTCTGGAGCAACGAGATCACTATAAATATGATCACAATAATAGTGGTAGCTGCAATGGTCTGGTATATATGCTATTTCCTCTATAAAAGAAAGATATTCATTAAACTATAGCAGAGTACTTTCCCTCAGAACATCAGCGCTGATTTAGTAATAAAAAAGAATCCACCCTGAATTTCTTGGATCAGAGTGGATTCATTTGATAATGCCTGATACATAACTATTTATTTGTAACTTCAATAAGCTTCCTGATAATCAAAAAATTAGTGTTTTTCGAGAATCCTTTTTCCAGGTCGGTAATTTTCGCCTGATCATTCTTATAAGTTGCAATCACCCATTGTTGAACTGGATCTGCAGACCAACCCGATTTTTCTATTTTCTGAATTAAGGTATTTGCCGCTTCGGTTTCTCCCTTCTCTTGAAGAAGTTTCAGAGCCAGAATGTTATTAAATGAAGGCGACGAGTCTTGATTGGTATAATCAAGGATTGACTTCCTGAGTGATACCGTTTCATTCGGCCTTTTCAGTTCTTCCAGACAGAAAATTTCAAGGTAATCCTGGATTCTGGTTTCTACTTCATATGGTTTTCCTACTCCCAGATTTTCGGGCCACTCTTTTGACTTTTCAATCATTTTGATGGCTTCCAAATACTTCTTGTTCTTGATCAGGTCCATGGATAAAAACAGACAAGCCTGTTCGAAAATGACCTTTCCCTGCCTGGCCCCTTCAGAAGGTAAAATGTTCATGCCTTCCAGTGTTTTGAGACTTTTTGCATATTGTCCGTTGTTTATCAGGGCAATAGCATATTGAACCCCGATTGCAGGATTATCTTTGTGCTTTTTGATTGCTTCTGTTGAAAGGGTCATCGTCATCTGATAGTTCTGACGGGCATCATAATAATCGATCAGTTTGTAAACTGACCGCCAGTCATCCGGTGCCAGCTTTTGTGCGGTCTGCAGATCCATGAGCTTCTGTTTATCATTCTTTGGTCTTAACAAGGCAGCACGGGCCAGATAGAATGGTGCGTAATCAGGTTCCTGTCCACAAGCCTGGAACATCCGCATGGCATCTGCATCACGCTGGATAGCTAAATAATTCATTGCCAGATAATATTTGAATTTCCAGCTGGGGTTCTTTGACAGAGCCCATGTCAGAGCCGAAACAGATTCAATCCTGTAAGGGAACACATATGCCGGGGATGCTGCCGCTACTTCATTCAGCATTGAGGAATCATCATTGAGATAGGCCTTCCATACCGTTATCTCAGGATGGGAAGGTGCTTTATCCAACACAAGTAGAGCATCTTTCTTTAATCCAAATCCATAATAAATCATGCATAACTCAAGGTAAGTCTGATAAGGCATTTCATTTGTTATGGTAGCGGTTAAACGTGAATAATTTTCAGCTGAAGGATGAAGGAGGTTCCTCTCAAAGTCAGCAAAATGATTCAATGGATCCAGATTACTGATGGTTTCAACATACTTATCGGCAAGTGTGGTCTCTCCCGATTTACGGTAAAGAATTGCCAGAACTTCCAGTGCATTGAAATTATTACGGTTGTAATCAAGTGCAAGATTGGCATAATGTTCAGTAAGCTCCTTATTTTCAAGCTGCAGTTGAATCCCGGCCATAAGGGCATAAGCTGTAGACCGGTATTCCTGCGAACGGGCGGCCCAACCCAGTGCTTCAAGTGCATCGATCAGGTTGCCCTGTGAATGGTAGGTTACCCCGGCAAAGTAATTTGCAGCAGGATTGTAGGTATCCAGCTGAAGTGCGTTATTGGCAAAATATAATGCAGAATCATACTGATAGCTCCGGTAATAAATTTCTGTTAAAGCTGACATAGCATCTATATAAAGGGGATCCTTCTGCAGACACTTTTTGAAGAGTTCTTTTGCTTGTTTGTAATTTCTTTCTTCTTTTAATTCCATACCCTCTTGATAAAGAGATGCCGCTGTAATGATATCCTTTGGCATTGTGGAAATAAAAGGCCGGCTTATAAGTTTTCTTTTTGATGGGCTATACTGAAGATCCATGCCTTCTACAACTACCTCATAATCTGCATTTACACTCAATGGAACCGAAATTTTATAAACATCCATCGGTTTGAATTTCTTATCCTCAGTAAAAATAACTTTACCTTCAGATTTAACTGCCACCTTTGCCTGTGCGAAAGCCAGGGCATTAATACCAATCTGAAGTTTCCCGTTATCAGATTTAACATTTAATACACCCATAGGCGAAACATCAACAAGCCCGCCTATCTCTTTAACAGGGAACCATATTTCATGCCACCGGTCTGTAAGACCAGGTGTAAAAGGAGTCTGTGATATCGGAGTTTTAAATGCAGAAGTACCTCCATATTGGTTGAACATGCGTCCGGCCTGAAATTCCATATATTGCCCATCGGTATCTGTTAGGAGATCTTCCCAGATTGCCCCGTTCCTTGCCTGCGACCATAACCAGAGTTTATGTCCGGGCATATCATCATACAGGGCCCAATGCCCAAAACCAAACTCCGATTTATGATAATATCCTCCCATGAAATCATTATACTCTCCGACTATATGGGCTGACCGGTCAGATCCAAATGCATTATTTGCGTACATTGATAAATCACGTCCTTCTTTGTCTACTGGCCAGGGACCAGCTTCACCACTATGTTCGAGCTCCATATTTCCAGGGTAAGCGAATTCAAGATCAGCCGTAACAACGGCAGCTGCTGTCATCCAGTTATAATACGTTTGAGGCAGGGGAGTTGGATTACTCCACATTGCTTTCGTCTCAAAATATGCTTTGTCTTTCGGAACCCTTACTTCAACAGTCCACTTTGTACGAGATGGTAAATCCATACTCCCAACAAAACAACTCACACTTCCGTCTGCATTTTCAACTGTTTTATAATCCACAGGAACACAAGTCGATGGATTATGCCCGATATATCCAAAGTTAAACTCTATTCCTCCTGATGTCCATGGACCGCGCATAGAGATATTCCTGTATTTCATCACTTCGTTCCTGTAAATAAACTCCTTACCTGTGGATTTTTCTATTGCTCCCCATACTTTGCCTCCATCTGAAGGAAGAACATACACTTCGATATAATCATTCTCGAGTTTTATTATTTTCCATTTTTGCATTTGACCTTTCAAACTGTATCCATTGAAAGAATGATAGGGATAAATCTCGCTTCTTCCTTCACTTAAAATAGGCACAGGATTAGGATCACTGTAAGGATAAGTCA
>JBGOZX010000281.1:0-3924 GCA_041480425.1 Bacteroidia bacterium | reverse complement strand
TGGGAATTTGCGGCTTATGCTCTTCGGGGTAATACTTTCGAAGAGAGGGTTTACGAAAGAAGAATCTTTCCATGGGACGGACATAATGTAAGAAATTCAGAAAAAAAATCACGCGGTGAAATGATGGCTAACTTTGTCCGTGGGAGGGGAGATATGATGGGTGTGGCCGGTAGCCTGAACGATAATGGGAGTATAACTACCGATGTAAAATCATATTGGCCAAACGATTATGGACTTTATTGCATGGCTGGTAATGTGAACGAATGGGTTCAGGATGTTTACCGCCCACTTACTTCAGAAGATGTTGATGGGTTCAATCCCTTCAGAGGAAACGTGTTTACAGACATTAGAAGAGATGCCAATGGCCAGGTTGTTGGTAAAGACAAACTTGGTCGCCTCTATGTGGATACAGTTCAGGATAAGGATGTGGCAAACAGATATAATTATCAGAAGGGCGATTACAGAAATTACCGTGATGGTGATTTGCAGTCATCAATACCCGGTGCGGCTGATTGGGTAACTGAAGACAACAAACCAGGCTCCGTAAGAATGTATGCACAGGGAGCTGGTGATTACTTTTCTCTTATTAATGATAAGGCAAGAGTTTATAAGGGTGGATCATGGAAAGACAGAGCTTACTGGCTGAATCCTTCGACAAGAAGATTCCTTGATCAGGAAAGTTGCCGTGATGATATCGGCTTCAGGTGTGCCATGATCAGAGTAGGTAGTCCTGCAGGATTCTGACAAAGAAGATACTATAATTAATAGCCTCATTATGCAATCATAGTGGGGCATTTTTTTAAAAACATGAAAACAGAACAACTTTACAAGATCTTCCGGGAGGAAGCCAAAGGTATCTCAACCGATTCGCGGACAATTGAAAAAGGTCAGATCTTTTTTGCATTATGGGGTGAAAACTACAATGGGAATAAGTATGCTTCTGAAGCTCTGGATAAAGGCGCTTCTTATGCCGTAATCGACGACTCTGCCTTTGAAACGGAAAAGACTATTCTTGTCGACGATTGCCTTTTTGAACTTCAGGCTCTTGCAGCACACCACCGGAAGGAGATGCAGGTTTCAGTCCTTGCAATAACAGGCACTAACGGAAAAACAACCACTAAGGAGCTCATTGCAGCTATAATGGCAAAAAAGCTTAAGGTTCATTTTACAAAAGGGAACCTTAATAATGAAATTGGTGTGCCCCTGACAATATTATCAGCACCAACAGGTACTGAAATGATGATTATCGAAATGGGAGCGAACCATCTTGGAGAGATACGCACATTATGCAATATTGCCAGACCTGATTATGGAATAATTACAAATATCGGAACAGCCCATATTGAAGGCTTTGGATCAATAGACGGAGTATTGAAGGCTAAAACTGAACTATATGAATACCTCAGGAAGGTAAATGGAGTAGCTTTATATAATGACAGAAACCCGTTGCTTGCAGAAAAGATTTTCAAGCTGGTAAACAGGGCAGTGCCGTTTTCCGATCCTACTGGTATTGAGATGACGTTGGAAGAAATGCCTTCCGAAATGAGTTTGACTGTAAAGGCAGCTTATTATCACAAAACATATAATATAAAAACCAACCTTTTCGGCAGATATAATCTTGATAACCTGAAAGCAGCAATTGCAACTGGCTTGTTCCTTGGGGTTGAGATGGAAGATATTGTCGATGCTGTTGAAAAATATCAACCTGGGAATAACAGATCGCAGGTAAAAATTACCGGAAAAAATACTCTAGTCTGTGACGCATATAATGCAAATCCCACCAATATGATATTAGCTATTGAATCGTTTGCAGAGCTTAAAGCCAATAAGAAGGTTTTCATTTTAGGCGATATGCTTGAACTCGGAGACAAGAGTGACGAAGAACATATTAAAGTACTTAAACTAGTCCAGTCTCTTAAACCTGAAAAGGTACTCCTTGTGGGACCTGTTTTTAAAAAGTTTTCATCAGGATACGGTTTCGCCTCATTCCAGAATGTTAATAAGCTGATAGATCATCTTAAAGCTGAAACTGTTAAAGGCTGCTACATTCTTATAAAAGGATCAAGGGGAATGACCCTTGAAAAGATCTATGATCTTCTTTAATCATACTACTTAATTAAGGAAGTTGCAGGATCCGTAAATTTAATATTTATAAGAAGCACTTCCGATCTGCTTCCGGATCTTATACGTGGTCCCCATATTCCAAAACCTGAGGATACAATATAATGGGTGTTCCCCTTTTTCATATAACCATAACTTAGTTCATATATCCACCGGGTAACATGATTCAATGGCCACATCTGACCATTGTGAGTGTGACCTGACAGTTGCAGATCAATACCATTCTTCTCCGATTCATCAAGTTTAAAAGGCTGATGGTCAAGCAGGATAACAGGTTTTGCCGTATCAACCTGTTTCATTAACTCCTCAAGCGACAGCCGGTCTTTTCCATAAAACCGGCGTGAATCCCTGTCAAGTCTTCCCACCAGCTGTATTCCCCCCTCCAGTGTAACGACTTCATCTTTTAAAATCCTTATTCCTTTGCTTTCAATATAAGGAATTGTACGTTTGGCTCCGCCAATAAACTCATGGTTCCCGGTGATGGCGTAAAGACCATCATTGCACTTAGGACAGGTGAAATACTTTAACAGGTCGTCCCTTAGAACTGGTCCTATCTCTCCATCCACAATATCCCCCAGAAGTAAAACTAAATCAGGTTGAAGAGTTTTGAGTATCCCGGAAAGTTTCATAATGCTTCGTTTTCTGATTATACTTCCCAGATGTATGTCGGACACAGCTGCTATGCGAAAATCCTTAATCTCTCCGGCAGATTTATTTATTGTGATATCATATTCTTTTACATTGGGTATGATTGCATTGATAAAGCCTCCGGTGATCAGTATAAAAGAAAGAGCAATTGTAGAAACAAATGACCACTTACGGAAAAGAAGGATATTATCGTTGCTGACGATACCAACAAGCCTTAAGATGAGAGAAATTATATCAGAAAGAAACAGAAATAGAAACCCATATAGCATAAAGGCCATCCAGAAACCTCCGATAATATTCAAAATGTCAGAAAGAACTGAAGAATGTCGGGCCTCCAGTATTTTTCCTGCTATAAATGTCAATGCCAGCACAATAAATATGACGGAGTAAAGGATCCTGAAATTCCCGGGAGCGGGGATTGTATAGTAACCCTTGAGAAAGATATAAATGTTTGTCAGAGAGTATATTGCAAGGACTACAGTTAAAAATATTGCCATCTGGTAATTTTTCATTTTAATCAAATTTCAATTTCAGGCTGTTAAAAGTTTTATTGCCTTTTATATAAAACTCAAAAACGATACTCTTGTTCATTAACGGGTTTTCATGGTTTACAACAGCCAGTTCTTTAACAAGTTTTCTTTTCTCCTTAAGGCTTTTTAAACTTTTATAATAATCAATATGAGCTTTCCAGACAGCTTTTACACTGTCGATCCTTCCTTTAATAAGAAACATTAATGCAGCAAGTCCGTCCAGCAGTTTCCTTATAAAGATGATCCGGTGTAATTTATTGTCAGGAAGGTTCTTATACAGAAGAAAAAGGTTATTGCGGAAGTTGAGATATGTTTTAAATGGTGAATTATAGGCAAGAACACCTCCGCCCACGTGATACACGATTGATTCAGGAATATAGCTTATACGGTATCCTGCATTATGAAACCTCCAGCACAAATCAATCTCCTCCATGTGGGCAAAAAAATCGTCATCAAGACCTTTACATTTGTTCCATACTTCGGCTCGCACAACCATACAGGCTCCGCTCGACCAGAAGATATCCATCTGGTTATCATACTGGTTGTTATCCTTCTCAATTACATCAAATATTCGACCCCTGCAAAAAGTGTAACCGAACTTATCAATAAAACCACCGGCTGCACC
>JBGOZX010000280.1:0-3943 GCA_041480425.1 Bacteroidia bacterium | reverse complement strand
GGTTTATATCTGGTGAAAATGCTATTTTGGGAATATTTTTTTTGAATTTTTTTTTAGTGTGCCTTTTGGATACACCTTAAATATTACGAAGTTCTGTATCGGAAAGTAGTTGTGAATAGGTCTTAATAAATTTAACTTTTTGCAGGGAATTTAAATTTCTTTTAGCTATTTATTATACATTTAGATTTATTTTCAAATGATTATAAAATCACACAACTATTGCTTAGCCTTTGTGTTTTTCTTATTCATACTTTCAGCATGTGATAAGAATGAAAACAATCCCGACAAATATCTGGATAAACCCAATTGTACTTCCTCATTCACACCTAAAACATACGACTACCAGGTTGTGGGATTTTATCCCTCCTGGGAAGAAAATGTGATGCCGGTACAGGCCATTCCCTGGGATAAACTTACCCGGATTGTTTATGCTTTTGCAATACCCAATGCTGATGGTACAATGAATACAGGTGACCTGGTCTATACCAGTCTGCTGGTCGACAGTGCCCATGAGCACGGTGTGAAAATTTACTTTTCAGTCGGGGGGGGGGATGGGTCTCGTAATTTCCCGGTATTAGCCACCAATGAAAAATCAAGGAACCGGTTCATCAGGGAAGTTAGGCAATACATTTTTGAAAACTGCCTGGATGGAGTGGATATTGACTGGGAGTACTGGACCGGATATACAAATAATGTCGTCGTTCCAGCCGAAAGTAATGCCTTGGTGACCCTCCTTAAAGACCTTAAAAAAGAGCTTGCTCCCTTTAACCTGGGTATATCAATCGATGTTGGTGCCTCAGATTGGGGAGGGAAGCATTTTTTTGATGAAATTCCTGATTATGTGGATCATTTGATGGTGATGTCCTATGAGTTTACCGGAACATGGTCTGCCCCGGGGCCTCACTCTTCTTTTAAGGATGCCATAGGATCAGGGGATGATATCAATTCAACAGGTTTGGCTTATTGGGTGAATTACAGGGGTTGGCCTAAAGAACATGTACTCCTGGGTGTTCCGTTTTATGGTAAGGATTTTGACCAGGGAGGCGGGGTTTTACTCAGCTATGCTAATATACTTCAACAGCATCCGGATGCTTACAAAACTGATAGGGTGAACAACATTTATTATGACGGGATCAACACAATGGCCGATAAAACCCAATATGTTGTTGATAACCAATACTCCGGGATCATGATTTGGGAGATCACTCAGGACAGCCCGGTGGATAGCATCAGTCTTCTGAATACGATTTATAAGGTTTTACATCCCTGACATCTCTTGATTCTCCCACTCTGCTTTTTGCAAAAAAGAATTATTCTTTATTGGTAGGAATTCCGGATCTTTTTCTTAAATTGTATCTGAACTTATCACTCTTAACAGATTTTTATACCTAAGCTTCAGAAGTATGAAACGTTCACATTTCCTCTCGCTCCGGGCATTCTGGATAATGATGTCCTTTTTAATCGGTCTTTTTATTTCAGCCTGTCAAAAAGGACCGGATGAAAACCGGGCATATGGCTGGTTCGATTTTGTAATACCGGATTCCGACACCACACACAATGAAGTGGATATGTCATTCCTGAATGATGGATTAGCCGGCGGTTCGGGGTTTGTCACGGTTAAAAATGGACATTTTGTTGATGGTAAAGGTACCAGAATCCGTTTTTTCGGAACTAATCTTACCTTTTCATCTTGTTTTCCCGATAAAGAAACAGCCACTAATATCGCTGGCCGGTTAAAAAAACTTGGTATGAATGTGGTAAGGTTCCATCACATGGATAACCAATCTTCACCAGACGGCATCTGGGATAAAGCCAGAAAAGAACTGGATCCCGGTCAGCTCGACAAGCTTGACTGGTTGGTTTATCAGCTGAAATTACATGGTATCTATAGTAACCTGAATACCCATGTTTCAAGGACCTACCCTGGAATGGATTACAAAGATATAGAACAGTTTAATTACGGTAAGGCTATCGACCAGTTTTACCGCCCCTATATTGATATGCAGAAAGATTATGCAAAAAAGTTGCTTACTCATCGAAATCCTTATACAGGGAATATCTATGCCGAAGAACCGGCAGTTGCCTTTGTCGAGGTCAACAATGAAAATTCACTCTTATCAAATTGGAACCTGTTGCCAAAACTGAACAAAGAGCATAAGGCTGCATTGATACAACAGTGGAATGCGTGGTTAAAAACACATCCCAAGTACTGCAAAAACACTGGGCTTAATAGCGACCTGATGGGAATTATCCTGAATTATAATGATAAGACAACTGAATTGCAGAAGGAAATGTTATGGGGTTTCCTTATGGAGACCGAACTGGCTTATGCGAAAGAAATGACCGGTTATTACAAAAATGATCTGAAGATACATGCGTTAGTCGCTGAAACACAGGCTTCCTATAGTGGCGTAGAAGGTGTCTACAGGGAGTCGGAATATTCCGATTTTATCGATATGCATGCTTACTGGGAACATCCGGATTTTCCTGGGAAGAGCTGGTCGTCAACCGACTGGAAGATAAGAAATTCATCAATGGTATCCGATAAAAAGGGAGGAACATTGATTAGATTTGGACAGCACCGGGTTGCGGGAATGCCTTTAACGATAAGCGAGTATGATCATCCTGCTCCCAGTTTTTTCTGTGCTGAAATGTTCCCGATGCTTAATTCGGTAGCCGCTTTCCAGGATTTTGACGGCATATATCATTTTACATTTGACGCTCCCTATGATGGAGGACGAATCGATAATTTCTTCTCCAGTGCCGGGCATCCGCTTAAACAGGTATTTGTTCCTGTGGGTGCAGTGTTGTTCCGCATGGGAGCGGTTCAGCCCGGACAGCATGCCGTACAACTGGATCTGCCACCCGGGGCAGTTTTAGAAAATTTGATTAAATCGGGTAATAAGCTACGGCTGCATGGGACTAATATGAATTATATCTGGGAGGAAGCAGGTGCTCCCAGCGCTCTTACCATTCTTCATCCGATGAGCGTAAATATGAAAGGAAAAGAATTGAAACTATCTGAACCGGTAAAGGACCCGGAAGGTCCGTGGAAAAGTGAAATGGGTGAAATTGTCTGGGACAATATTGATTCCGCCAAAGCGGTATTCAAAATTAATGCACCTTCAGCCAGAGCTGCCATTGGATATATTGGTGGAAAAAGTATTGAACTGGGCAATGTGACTGTTGCCATGGACACCACGGTATATAACTGGGCAACTATTACTATAACTGCACTGGATGGAAAGCCAATTGAAAAATCATCCAGGATTTTAGTCGTTGCTGCCGGAAGGGTGGAAAATACTGACTGGCAATGGAATAAAGATAAGACGAGTGTCGGTGGAGAATGGGGAAAATCTCCCACGCGTGCTGAAGGTATCCCGGCTAAGCTTATATTCAGGAATATGGATAAATTCAGTGTCCATGCTCTGGATCCATCAGGTAATCAGGGAGAAGAAATATCGGTTAGCAAGAGAAGGGGAGATCAGTCCTTCGGCATTGGTGCCCAGTATAAGACATTATGGTATATCCTTTCAAGAAAGTGACAACTTTGCTGGAATGTTTGCCACGCTTTACAAAATCGCACGAATAAATATTTGACAATAATAAAGTTAGTAAATGTCTGGCAAGCATTAAAAAAGCACACCAGTAGATGGTTATTCAGGATTTACGATAATTTTAAAGATCTTCTGCAAAGCTCCAGCCGCCGGCATCGTGATAGGATGTTACGATATCACTAGGCCTCATCCAGACCACCTTGTTATTTAAATGCTGTCTGATCCGGCTTGTTACTGTTTTAAATGCTTCCCAGCCTACCCCATTTCCCGGATTCACTCCCTGCCAGTGCATGTACCACATACAATACGGGGCTTTATTTTCAAGATGGCGTAATATGATACCGGATTTACCGTCTTCAGAAATATAATAATCCGGGTCCACATGT
>JBGOZX010000279.1:0-4041 GCA_041480425.1 Bacteroidia bacterium | reverse complement strand
TTAAATATAAACGTTCAAATACTTCCGGATCTCTTAAATTGATTTTATTCAAATCATCATCGGTCCAGCAAAGAATTATTATCATTTGGTTTCTCTAGAATAATCGTATAGCTTCCGAATATCCTTCTATAAAGTTAAAAAAAATAATATGATAGAGGCCTTAATGTCTAGATACAAGGAATAACCGGCCTTTGAATGACTTTTGCCTGCTAATTTTCTTTTCCTAAGATGTATTTTCATAGCATAAATCTTTAGGATAAAATTAAAAGACAATTATCAATTACCGAAGGATTATTGTCTAATTTTCAGATACTTGGCCAGTTTCGATTGGATACAAACAAATAAAACTTACGGGGATTAACTCCTAAAATGCCTTCTCAAAGGAATAGCTGGATTCGACAATGTATTTAAGGAAATCTTTGCCAAGTATGGTAATTTTTATTGATTTCCCTTCTTCAATAATTAAGAAATTAATTAATAAGAAATTTATATAACTATCATACGAATAACTTTCATACATTTTGGGAAAAGCACTTTTTGCATCATCATAGAAGGGCCTTAATGTATCTTTGGTTTCAAAAACACTAGCATTTAATCGTTGAAGAATTCTAATTTGACTGCCATAGATAATGTTGTATATCTTATTAAAGTGCATAATTAGATATATCACCTGAGAATAGGAAAGTAACACTTGTTCCCTTTCATCTGGTGTTTTAAAAGTATTAAGATCTGATTCTTTTATAACAGCTTCTTTTAATGATTTAACCGTCTCTGGGGCAAAAAGATTTAATATTTTGTCAATTGATGCATTAGATTTGTCTTTACTAAGTTTTTCTATTGGAGTATCCCCTTCCTGTTTTGTTGGTAGACCAGCATCAATATGTGTATCTTTATAACCAATTCCCTTAATTCTATTGATAAAGTTTTTAATTGGAGTCTTAAGGATTAGAAAAATTATTAAGACAACTAAGGGCCAAGCTAATATTTGGATAATTGATACTATTTCCTGCAATAAATTGATATGGTGGTGCATTTTAACAAGGATTTAAAATATTACTAATCACTTTTGACATTAACAATGATATGCAAGGTAATCAATCCTTTTCTGTTGATGGACAAAAAGAAGACAAACTTATGTATAAATGGTTGTTTTTAACCCTTAATCCGTTTAGCATTACCTGCATTATTAAACTGACCTATTGTGCAACACATTTATTAAGCAGAAAGCCCCGACGTGAAAGTCGGGGCAGCCATGAAAAGAATGGAAAAATTGCTTTTGGACAGTAAAAGCTTAATGTAAAAATACAAAAAAAATTTGTAAAAAGCAACAAAAACTGTGAAAGGATTGGATAAAAAAAATTTAATCCCGACCCAAAGAATTATTCACTTTAAGATTATTTTAATTACCGGTCACGTCTTTCCCAATTGCGGGTTGCAAATAGAGCAATTTATTTACTAATCAAAATATCAAATTTTTTAAACTCTTCTGAAAACTGTAACAGCCTGTCACTTCTTCTGCTATTTTTGTGGATTTATTGATTATGACTGAAGAGAGGAAGTTATGGCATTGGATTGTAGTGGCAATTCTTTCCCTGATTTGGGGGACAAGTTATATCATGATGAAAAAGGGGCTCGAATCCTTTTCGACACTTCAGATTGGTTCACTTAGGATTCTTATCACTTTTATATGCCTCTTACCTATAGCTATCCGTAATTTACATAAACTAAACAGGGATAATTTAGTATCAATAGTTTTGATCGGATTTTTCGGAAGCGGGATACCAGCCTTTTTATTCCCATTAGCCCAGACAAAAATCAGCAGCTCACTTGCAGGTATGTTAAACTCGCTAAGCCCTGTTTTCACATTGATCGTCGGTATTCTGGTTTACAAACGACATGCAATAAAAACCCAGATCATCGGAGTTTTTATTGGACTTTCAGGTGCAGTGGGCCTTCTTTACAGCGGATCTTTTTCAATCAATTACTACGGACTTTTTGTTGTCCTTGCTACACTGCTGTATGGATTCAGCTCAAATGAGGTAAGCAGAGTCAAAGGACTGAATGGACTGCAAATAACTTCACTTGCATTTTTGGTAATATGCCCCATGGCAATCGGGTACCTGGTTTTTTCTGATTTTTCTGCCGCAACCTCTACGGAACACTGGCTGAGAAATCTTGGCTGCGTCGCTTTGCTGGCTGTTGCAGGCAGCGCGATTGCACTGGCTCTGTTTTATCTTCTGATAAGGGAAACTTCACCGGTATTCGGTGCAATGGTAACCTACTTTATCCCTATTGTTTCAACCTTATGGGGATTGCTTGATAATGAACATCTTACATCCTCGATGCTTATTTCAGTGGTTTTTATTCTTGCAGGAGTCTATATTATTAACAGATCGGACCTCTTTAATAAATCCAAAATAGCATAAATGAATAAATATACGCTTGTTGCTCTGTCAGTCGCCGGAGGTATTCTTTCAGGACTGGCCTGGATGGATTGGTGTTCAGGACTTGTCCTGCTGATAGGGTTTGTACCTTTCTTTCTTATAGAGAACCATCTGTTTGAAAACCGCAACAAATATTCTCCAAATGCTTTCTTTATTTATCTCCTGCCTGGTTTCATACTTTTCAGTATATTGGCTCTCAGCTGGATAAGGGTTTTCAGCATAATTGCTGCTATATTTATCATTTTGGCAATATCCTTTTTAATGGCATTCACAATGTGGCTTGCTCATATTGTAAGATTGAAAGCAGGAACGATTCCGGGTTTCATTTCGCTTATAACTTTCTGGCTTACATTTGAATTCTTATGTCTTAACATTAAACTTTTATCCCCATGGATAAATCTTGGTAACGGACTTTCAAAAGACATTCTGTTCATCCAATGGTACGAAGTCACGGGAACTGCAGGAGGGACGTTGTGGATCCTTGTCTCAAATCTTTTCTTTTCCCTTTTTCTGGTAAGCTCATTAAATGAAAAAAGGAGAAGCAGCCTTTTCCTGTTAATATGGCTATCAGTGATAATAATACCCTCTGCATTTTCCTTAATAAGATATAAAACCATAAAACCTTCAGAAGGCAGAGAAAGCGAAGTCATAATTGTTCAGCCAAACATCGATCCTTATAAAGAGAAATTCTTAGTTCCGTTTGAAAAGCAGCTCGAAAAAGTAATTGAGATAGCAGAGTCGGCAGTTACAGAAAAGACCGATTGGATAGTAACTCCGGAAACCACAGTCGACGATCCTGTCAATGAAAGTGATTATTTGAATAATAAGTATGTTAAAATGATAAAGGGCATGGTGGAACAACACCCCGGAGCATGTGTGGTTACTGGATTAGTAAGTTATAAGTTATATCCTTCGATGGATAAAGCTCCAACCAATTCTGCCAGGAAAATTAATGCATCCGGCCTCTATTATGACCATTTTAATTCCGCATTTAAAATTGACACAGGAGAAATAATTGATATCTATCATAAATCAAAACTTGTACCTGGCGTAGAAATGCAGCTTCCCAACCGGGTAGGAAGGCTGATAAGTAAGATACTTCCCGATGTTGGCGGAACAAAATGGGGTTATGGAGTGCAAAATGAGAGAGCATGTTTTGAACACACAGGCAGACTTCAGAAAATTGCCCCGGTAGTTTGCTTTGAGTCAGTTTTCGGAAAATATGTAACAAAATATATTAAAAAGGGAGCAGAAGCTATTTTCATAATCACTAATGATGGCTGGTGGAAAAACTCAAATGGCTATAAGCAGCATCTTTGGTATGCTTCATTAAGAGCAATTGAGACGCGAAGACCGGTCGTGCGAGCTGCAAATACAGGCATTTCCTGCCTCATCGATATCCGTGGCAGGGTGATCCAGAAAACACCATGGTGGACAATTGCTACAATAAAAGGGAATATCAATCCCGAAATCAGGATAACTCCTTACGTGAAATATGGTGATTATTTGATGAATATAGCAGCTGTGATAAGTTTAATAATATTGTTAACTATTTTAATATTTTTACCACTGAGAGAAAAAAGAAAATATTAAATAC
>JBGOZX010000278.1:0-4051 GCA_041480425.1 Bacteroidia bacterium | reverse complement strand
ATGTTGATATTAATAGCTTGAAACCAACCCGCTATTCTTTGAAAAGCGATAACTCAGGCAGGTTAACGATTTATCTTAACGGGAATATTCATGAGATCGGGATAAATAAAACTAATGATAAAGCTAATATCTGCATGGCGTCTTTCGCATTTGGAAATATGAGTCTTGCTACGCATAATATAGATGTTACTGTAAAAATAAAATTGCTTAATAAAGGTATTGCGAAAGGAGAGGAGATTAAGGCTACTTTGTCAGCAACCAGGAAGAGTGCTTATGTTTCTCAAGCCGAAGCTGATTTTGGGACTATTGGTATAAATGAAACAGGGGAGTCCCAGACTCCGTTCACATTTCGCGTTCAATCCGATAGCATTGAAATTGAAAAATTTATGCTGACAATAAAGGATAAAAATAATAATGAGTGGAGAGACTTTTTTGTGGTCCATTTAATTAAAGACCTTCCTGTAATAAAAGAGATTGAAATAGCCGACGGTAGAATAGTTACTGTCGCTAAAGAAGGTGTGAATACGGAAACAGTTATTTTAGGTTCCGGAAATGGCGACGGAGTGGCTAATCCGGGTGAGTCAATTGTCATCCTTGTAAAAGATATGAATAAACTATGGCGCACAAATCTGGTTGTTTCTGATAAATATGTCAATCAACACGGAATAAATATCAGAAAGTCTGATAATTGGGGATCTTATGATCATGTAGGAGGTTCATCAAAATATTCAGTTCCTGTAATATCCTCTGACTGTCCTGATAATCAGGTTATTGATTTTTTTGCAGAATACTGGCTTCCTGATTATCCAAATCACATCATAAAACAAGGCAAAATAAGTATAAAAGTTACTGGTAAGGATATTACTCCTCCTGAATTGCCATGGGTAAGGATTACCGGTGATAATATTATTCAGGCAAAAATTTTCGATGGATCTAAAATTCTGAATGTTAAGGCAAAACTAATTTTAAAAGATAAGGCAGATAAATATTTTGAAGTTGAATTGAAGGACGATGGCATGAATGGAGACAGAACAAAGGATGATAATGTATTCAGCTATGAAATTCCGGAGCAGAAATTTGGATTATACCAGATTGAAATCACAGCAAAAGATTCATTCGGGAATATGATGACAAAAAAAAGTTCTGATATTTTTGTATTGCATTGAGAAGAATCGCCAACATTTAAAAGATACTTATGAATGAAAAATGATTAATCCTTTATTAATTAATAAATTATGAAAACGAGAAAAAAACTATTATTCAAACTTTTTCTTTTATGCCTAATTTTAGCCTGGAAAAATGGAAATGGCGGTTTATTGGCAATTAGTCCGGAACCCGGCTCAATTACTGTCAAAAAATGTCAGGATTTTAAAATTACCGGTGACGGACTTTCTGACAACTGGAAGAGTACCGGATGGGTAAATGTAGTTCAGCAGGGTTCAGATCCATCTGTCTACCAGACAAAAGTTAAAGTGCTTTATTCCGAAACGGGGATCTACTTTCTTTTCGATTGTGAAGATAAAAAGCTTATCTCAACCATGAAAGCTGATAACCTGAACCTGTGGGAAGAAGATGTGGTTGAAGTGTTTTTATGGACAGATGAGAGTTTTCCTGTCTACTTTGAGTATGAACTTTCTCCGCTTAATTACGAATTGCCTATTATCATACCCAACAACAAAGGAACTTTTTTAGGTTGGCTACCATGGAATTACGAAGGTGATAGGAAAACGCAGCATGCAACAAGCGCTGTCGGGGGAGAAAAGAAAAGCGGAAGTACCGTTTCAGGCTGGATAGCGGAATTTTTTATTCCATATAAATTACTTGCTCCATTGAACCAGGTTCCGCCTGTGTCAGGAACAAAATGGAGGGCAAACATGTATCGTATTGATTATGATAATAATGTAACGTATTTTGCCTGGCAAAAAATAATGAAATCCTTCCATGAATACAATAATTTTGGCACATTTATTTTTGAATAGAAAAGTGTATGAAATGTTCGAAATATTGTTAAAACTCTGTAGGTGAAGAATATATAATCTTTCCGCCCAAAATAGTCACAACAGATTCAATGTCTTTGATCTTATCGACCGGGCAGTTGAGAATGTCGTCAGAAAGGATTGCCATATCAGCCAATTTACCTGGTTCAATAGATCCTTTTATTGATTCTTCAAACGAAGCATAGGCATTATTTATAGTGTATATTTTCAAGGCTTGTTCTCTTGTAATTGCTTCTGAAGGGCCAATGACTGAACCACGTTCAGTTTTTCTGGTCACCATAGCCCACATAGCCAGAAATGGATTGTAAGGATTTATAGAGGTGTTAGCATCCCATTTTACCATGTGGTCTGATCCTCCGTTGATCATAACACCTCCATCAAGCATTGACTTGTATGGATGAAAAGTTCTAATCCTTTCTTTTCCAAGGATAGACTCCATAGCATCGGCATCTTTGTAGAACCAGGCAGGTTGCATATTGGCATATACACCAAGTTCACTCATAAGCTTAATTGCTTCTCCCGTGAAAAAATTGCCATGTATTATTGAAAAACGTCTTTCCTTTATGGATTTTGACTGGTTGACCTCATTGAAAACATCGAGAAGAAGATCCACAGATCCACTTCCAGTAGCATGTGCTGTGAAACTCCAGTTGAACTCATTGGCAACTGAAACAATTGCTGATAATTCTTCGCGCGAATAATTGATAACTCCGCGATATGCCGGGTCTTCAATTCCGAAAATATCAGCTGCTTTCTCACCCCAGGGCTCCTTTAAATAAGCTGTGCCTGTGAGAATTCCTCCGTCTAATAATACTTTTAATGAACCACTCCTTACCCATTCATCACCATATCCTGTTATGTTCTCGTATTTCTTTAACTTTTCGGCAACTGATTCTTTTGTGATTTTTCCCTCTGTTTGAAGAAGTATATTCTGATAGATCCTGGCAGTAAGAATTTTCTTATCAGCCATATCCCGATACATTTTTACAGATTCAAAATCGCCGGATCCGGAAAAAAGGCTTGTAATACCATAGCGATTATAACGCTTCAGCATTTCCCTCAGTGCATCTTGTTCTTCCTGATATGAAAGTGGCTTTTTTTGAGGAATTCTTAACAGGTTAAATGCAGAAGCCCTGATAAATCCGGTAGGCAATCCTGTGTTTCTGTCTCTTATTATCCCGGTATGATCGGTTTTATATGTAATCCCCGAAAGCTTCATGGAAGTGGAATTTATCATTCCTCCAAACGATCCTTCCAAAAATACAGGATGATAGGGAGCAACACTATCAAGTTCGGCAAGCGTGGGTTGCCTCATTTCGATCAGTCGTGTTGAAAAAAACTTAGGAAATATGATCCATTTCCCCTTCTCTTTTGTCATTGTCTGGCCCTTAATCCAGGTGAGAAGCTGATCAATAGTATGAACATCTGGTATCTCTTCATCGAGTTCGCTGAGCGAAGCCGATTCAGGGTGAAGATGAGAATCGATTAATCCGGGGATAACAGTCTTCCCTTTAAGATCAATAACTCTTGTCTTGCTGCCGGTAAATCTCCTTATCTGTCTGTTTGTTCCTACAGCTTCGATCTTATCTTTCGAAATTGCCAGGGCATCAGCGATTGTAAAATTATGGTCAACAGTTACAATTTTTCCGTTAAAGAGAATCAGGTCTGCAGAAGGCATAGGCTTACATGCAAAATGAATTAACAAAAAAATGAAAAGAATGACTAATGATATCACAAATTTTCTTTTCATCAGGGCTTTTTTAAACCGCTTCATTAAAAATTAAAATACTTTGGAGTAATGTTTTAATCTGCTTTTTATTGATTCTTCCTTAAAATGGAAATAACAAGGAAGAACCGTTTATTTATATTTATATTCTTAATAATATTTTGATATGATTCATGTAAATTTACCAAATTATCGATGAATATTCAAATGGATAGAGATTAACTTAAGTTCAAATAGTATGACACAAGGTATTTATTATCCAGGCTTTAAAAAGCTACTTCACATTTGTTTAATTTCCAGTGTTTTTCATATCTCCTTCACAAATTGT
>JBGOZX010000277.1:0-4051 GCA_041480425.1 Bacteroidia bacterium | reverse complement strand
GCGAGCGGATAAACCACTCCCGTCAGGGAAAGGTAAGAGACCATGGTCCGGGCCTCTGCCATAGTGACACCATAGCCAGCCAGGGGATACTCACGTGTTTCAGGGACCTCAATGAACCGGGGTACCATTTTCTGTTTGGCTTCTTCCACACTCATAGGGGGCGACACATCAACCCCTTCACCAGGCATCAGGTAAATCACCATATGGTTTAAAAATGCATTGGCGTTAATGGAGCTGAACAGAGGATACGATCCCTGCCAGCTGTTGTAAACATCATGTCCGCAAAAACTGGAATTGAAATATCCGATCCCATTCAGTGGAGTTCCGGCAGGACATCCTTCCACAAATGTCCCGGGACCAATAACATCACGAATCAATTTCAGCCGGTTTCGATAAGCGACAATCGGATCTATGGAAGTATCATAGAGTTTTGTTTTGTCAACATCCGGGGCATATCTGGGGAGAGCGAATTCACCATCAAACTTGTAATACTCGAAGCCCCAGCCTTTTAATGTTGTGAACAGTTTCCTGAGCCAATCCTGTACCGCAGGATTGGTGCAATCGAGGGCCGGAGTTGAGTAATCCAAAATAAAATTTCCTGACTTGTCTTGCAGATACCAGTCGGGATGCTGCACGACGGCTCCGGCATAGGAGTTGGGCACAAGCCACAATCCTGGATGCAAGCCTTTTGACTTGATATAACTGGCTATCCATTGAGGCCCATGTGGGTATAGTGCCCGCTTGTCCCAATTATCAATCCAGAAGTGCTTCATCCCTTCTTTACCATTGTCGTAACCGTCGTCGATTTGTACATATCCAAAGCCGTAAGGTTTGAGGTTGGCAGCAAGCCAGTCCGTATTGCGTACTATGTCCCTTTCACGTGCTTCCTGATAGTATGCGGTCCAGCTGCACCAGACAATCGGCGCTGTTGAAAATACCGAGTCGTCAAAGCGGGAATAAAAAGGGAGTCCCAGAGTTTTGGTATAGTAGTCAGGGATCAAACGTATTATGGCATTACCCGGTACCGGTATAGTGATATTGAGCAGATCAGGTTGCTGTTGGTTGCGCTGCATCCGCGTCTGGTCGGAGAAAATGATTGCAATGTCCTTTTTACGGTCAAAGAGACTGTGCAGGTTGGAACTCGATACCTGTCCCAGGGCAAATGTCATAACTTCCGGATTTCGGGCAGGAATGGAGGAAGGGTTTCGGGTTTCACTTCCTCCAAACGAATTTACAACCTCATCGGTTCCAACCCAGCTGACCGGCACTCCCTGTGAGTCCAACACGCGGGCGACCACACGGTCCGTCGAAGCAGGAGTTTCTGCGGTAAGTACCATTTCAGTCGAAGTGGTCGATAATGTTACGCTGTTTTGATTTAACCCGAATATCCAGGTAGAGCTGGGTTGAATTGTTTGAATAGTAAGTTGCTGATCTCCTGTTTTTTCAGCGGACCAGCCCTTCAGGGAGACCAGACCTTGCCTACCTTTGAAATTAAGCCGAACCTCCTTCATCACCATCCCTAAACTGTCGTGCGCAATGCTGATGATTCCCTGTTCCCCGTCGGCTGTGACAATCCAGCCAGCGTTAGATACTATTACCGGAATTCCAGAGTCCGGTACTTTACCGGAAATATTCATGGAAGATTGGCCATAGCTTTGAAGGCAGAGTATGAACTGACCCAGCCAAAGGTATATGCTGATAAGCGGAATGAAGTTGTACATCTTTTTCATAACCTGAAAGGTTTTTGTTAATAATGGATCAGTTTGAAATATTTATCAAATTGTAGTGTTCATCTGCAATGAAGAATAGGCAATACTTAAACAAAGGTATAATAGGAAGCCATTTATTATAGTAAATTACAATTTCTAAAAAGACTAATTTTCTTCTGCAGGCATTTCCTCCCGACGGTGTACGGAGAGACCCAATCGGAGGGGCTATGCACTTAAAACCAAAAGGATTTTGAACAGGTACAATAAATTAGTTATATTTGTTGTTAACCAAAACAAACACGATAAAGGTTGCTTCGGGATGATTTATTTGTGGGGTGGTGAAGATTTCTCCTGAAGGTAAAATAATACGGGAAATACCTTTGGTTGGTAAAAGACCTACCAATATAGCGTTCGGTGGGAAAGACGGATGTACAGCGTATGTGACACTCCAGGATCAGGGTAACCTTGAAAGCTTCCGTTCAGATATACCTGGTCGTGAATGGGAAATGCAAAGAAAAATGAAACATTAATAACCAATTAAATTTTGATAACTATGAAGAATATATTTCTATTGCTTTTTTTTATAGATTTTATAATGACAGGTTCAATTAAAGCACAAACATATAGTATTGTAATTAAGGGCGGATATGTAATTGATCCCAAAAACAATATCAATGAGGTAATTGATGTTGCTGTTAAAGATGGTAAGATTTCCCGGATTGCAAAAAATATTGATGAAAAAGAAGGGATCCAGGTTGTTAATGCTAAGGGCTTGTATGTTACACCTGGTCTTATTGATATTCATGTACATGTTTTCTCCGGAACCAATCTGGATCAGCAATATATGAATGGTCCAAGCTCTATTTCTCCTGACGGATTTACATTTCGTGTGTGTGTTACCACTGTAGTAGATGCGTGATGTGCCGGATGGCGGACATTTCCTGATTTCAAAAAACAGACAATTGACAGATCCCAGACAAGGGTGCTTGCATTTCTGAATATTGTTGGAGAAGGCATGAGGGGAGGCCCATTTGAACAGAATCTCAAAGACATGGATTCTAAAGTAACTGCTGATTTCGCCAAGAATAATTCAAATGACATAGTAGGAATCAAACTTGCGCATTATAACGGCCGGGATTGGACTCCTGTAAAATTGGCGGAAGAAGCAGCAAAATTAGCAAATATTCCTTTTATGGTAGATTTAGGAGGAGCTAATCCTCCACTCTCTCTTGACACGCTGTTTATGCAAGTTTTTCGTCCTGGTGATATTTTCACTCATTGTTTCGCTCAGCTGGGCGCCAGCAGAGAGTGTCTTGTTGATCCTCAGACGAGCGAGGTTAAACCTTTTGTCTGGGAAGCACAAAAGAGAGGTATCATTTTCGATGTTGGTTATGGTGGCATCAGTTTCGCTTTTTCACAAGGCATACCGGCAATAAAGAGTGGTTTTTATCCCAATACAATAAGTACTGATCTCCATATAGGAAGTATGAATGGTGCCATGAAAGATATGCTTACAACCATGTCTAAATTCATGGCTATGGGTATGGATCTTCAAAGTGTTATTAAAGCAAGTACCTGGACTCCGGCTCAGGTTATTAAGCGAGAGGAATTAGGTAATCTTTCGGTTGGGTCAGATGCAGATATAACAATAATTAACGTCAGAAAAGGTAAGTTTGGGTTATTTGATTATACCGGCTATAAAATTGAAACTGATAAAAAACTTGAATGTGAAATGACAATAAGAGCCGGAAGAATTGTATATGACTTAAATGGTATTGCAAATCCGATAACTCTTTATGGCAGAAAATCTGCTAATTAGGGTTTCCAATTGCAACACATGTATGCCCGGCATATTTCATTATTCATAAACATTTAAAAAATTAATAAGGTTTATAACTATCAATCTAATTTAATATTTAACCATAATTTATTTACTATGAAAACAGAAAGAAGATCCGTAATAAAAAAAATGTTGGCCTCAGTGGTAGGTTTAACGGGACTTGGTTTGGCAGCCAATGCAAAAACATATTCTTCTGAAGAGAAGGAAACCCTGAATGTAACGAGCTTTCAGGATGTACCATTGTTTTCAGGTTCCACCAAATTTGGGAACCTTGTATTTATTGCCGGAAAAGGCGCCCATGTTGCTCCTTTTGAGATCAAAGCCCATACTGAGATTGTACTAAAGTCGCTTGAGCAAGAGCTGGTAAAAGCAGGCTCATCTATGGAGAAAGTATTAAAAGTAAATGTTTACCTTAACGACATTGCCGATTTTGACGGAATGAATTCAGTATTCAAGGGTCGTTTTGGTAAGAATCCTCCGGTACGTACCACAGTTGGCGTTG
>JBGOZX010000276.1:0-4160 GCA_041480425.1 Bacteroidia bacterium | reverse complement strand
TGGATTAAAGGAACAAAAACTACACTCCCATTTTTCCGGATGCTGGTTCGCAATCAGAAATTCCTGGATGGAGACTTTACGACTGCCTTTATTGAAAAAGACCTTGAGAAATTCTATTTTAACAGTGAATATGAGGAGATGTTAGCGGCATGGCTTGCTACAAAATTATTTGTTGAAGAGAACCTGAAGGATGACAGCATCAATGTTGATTTTGAAAACGGCAAAGAGATGAGTCCCTGGTTGCTTAACAAACGAATTAACCAATTTTAAATCAATTGATTAATAATGGCAAGCGATAAATTGAATATTAAGAAACTTTATGCACTTTCATCCGAAAACAGGAGATTTTGTTTTTCACAGCCTTTAAAACATTCTATAAGGATTGGCAAAAGGGAGTATGAGGTTAAGCTTAAGGCTGATGACAAATATGGTACATACATATTGTGGAAAAACCGGAAGTACCCGGTAGAGATCGTCCGGTCACGCCAGAATAAATATGAAATTTTATTCAACGATATCAGCTATACATTTACAGTTGAGACTCCGTTTTCATTACAGAGAATGAAAGTTCTGAATTCACACAAAGGTAAAGTTGAAAAAGAGTTTTTAAAAGCACCCATGCCAGGCAAAATCATAGATGTTCTGGTCAGAGAAGGATCGAACGTTCTCCGCGGTGAACCTTTGGTTATACTTGAGGCAATGAAAATGCAGAATGAAATCCAGTCGCCTGTTAACGGACAGGTTGTAAAAGTCACGGCAAAAGCTAATTCAAACGTGATGAAAGATGATATCCTGGTTGAGATAAAAGTGGGATAACCTCATCGCCAACCCCTTCTCCTGAAGCTACCCTTTATACACATTTATACCTCGATTATAGAAATGCACTAACATTGCAATGCCAGAGAACCTGCCCCTATTTACCGGGGTATTCAAATCCTTTAGCCACAATTACACAAGTAATGTGGTGATTGTAATCTGAAATAACACCGGAGGTGTTCAAATCCAATAGCCACAGTTCCATCTGTGGTATGGGAATCTACTTTAAAGTATCAACCCCGGAGCGGGTTGAATAGGATTAAGTCATCAGAAAATCATCATTATAATCAACAGAATGTTCTTTCAACAATTGAGTCAATTCTTCCTTAAATGAACAAATCTTATGATGCTCCCTTTGGTTTTCAACATATCTTATAAGTCTGATCTTTGAAGAGATATGATATGTGAAACCACTATATCCAACTTGCCAGTCTGCAAAGTGAGAAAACAATTTACTATTCTCTGAAATCATTTTATGACTTGCCATCTTTATATCCTTGATTAATAGTGAGAGTGCCATAGTTGGGTGAAGATGAGTAATGATATGAATATGATTGCTTGCTCCCCCTACTATATATGAATGACAGGATTTGTTTTTAAGGATACCGGCCATATATGAGAAAAGTATATTCTCATTTTCAGTTGTCAGAAAGGGTGTATAATCTTTGCTTCCAAAGACCAGTTGATAAAGAATCTGAGTGTAAGTTGACATATCTAATCCATTTAGCAGCGGATATAAATTTAGTAAATAAAAGCTTATAATACCAACGAATGCAATCCACATTTTTATATACTAATGACATTATTCTTGCTGGTTAAGAAGATTATTGGAATTCAATCCCTCCGGGATTGTTATCATTTATGCTATCCACCCCGGATGTAACCGGGGCTATTGGATTTTAAAGCCTCCGGCTTTAACTGTGAGTTATAGAAATCTTTGAATGTTAAAGGCATGCATATCAGTATAATAAAAAGATGTGTATAAAGAGTAGCTCCTGAAAGAGAAGGGGCTAAATCATTGATATACAATGACAAATACCCCTCTCCTTCAGGAGAGGGGTATGGGGTGAGGTGGACAATTAAGAGAAGGAGTATGGGGTGAGGTGGACAATTAAGAGAAGGGGTTGGGGATGAGGTGAATTGACCGGAGAGGTGTATGGGGTGAGGTGAGATCAGTTTATTTCACCGGCATCTGTTTCAACGTCTCACACAGAAAATCAAAAAACTTCTTAACTGATGGGACATTTACTTTTTCATCGGGAGAATGGGGATACTTGATGGTTGGTCCGAATGAGATCATATCAAGGTTCGGATAGACACCACCAATAAGGCCGCATTCCAATCCGGCATGTATCGCTTTTATCTCAGGTGTTTTCCCGTACAACTTTTTATATACATCACTCATTACTTTCAGTATGGGAGAATTCATATTCGGTTTCCAGCCGGGATAACCTCCGCTCAGTTTAACCTCGGCCCCTATCAGGTGAAAAACAGCAGCTATTTTCCAGGCTGTGGCTTCTTTTGATGAATCTACTGAACTGCGTGTAAGACAATGAGTTTCAAGCTTACCTCCAATACATTTTACAATTGCCAGGTTATTGGATGTTTCAACGAGTCCTTTCATTGCCTGGCTCATACGCTGAACTCCATTAGGGCAAGCAAACAGGGCCCTGATAATCCTGTATTGTTCAGCCTGTTTCATCACTTTGGCCGGAACTTCTACCTTATTGAGGGTAAATGAGAGATCGGGCTCTGTTTCAGCAAATTCCGCCCTGTACATTTTTTCATAACCCTTCACAAATTTCTTAAATTCTGTTGCTTTTATTTCCGGTACCAGTACTATTGAATAAGATTCACGTGGTATTGCATTGCGGAGATCACCACCGGCAGCTTCGGCAAGTCTGATGCCAAAATCAGATTCGGCTTGCATCAGAAATCTGAACATAATTTTATTGGAATTTGCTCTTCCAAGGGCAATATCAACTCCGGAATGCCCCCCCTTTAATCCTTTTGCAACTACTTTAAAAGCAACCATCCCCAGAGGAGGTTTTTCCTGCGCATACTCTTTTGTAATACTTACATCAATACCTCCTGCGCATCCGACATAAAGTTCACCCTCATCTTCAGAGTCGAGGTTCATCAAAATATCTCCATTCAGCAAACCTTTTTTCAATCCGAAAACTCCGGTCATTCCAGTTTCTTCATCAATAGTGAAAAGGGCCTCAAGAGGTCCGTGAGCTATATCTTTTGAAGCAAGAACAGACATTGTTGCCGCAACACCAATTCCATTATCTGACCCAAGAGTTGTTCCATTTGCCCTTACCCATTCTCCGTCAATAATAGTTTCTATCGGATCTTTTTCAAAATCATGTTTCTTATCACTGTTTTTCTGAGGAACCATGTCGAGATGAGTCTGAAAAATCACCCCTTTCCGCTTTTCCATCCCCCTGGTTGCCGGTTTCTTTATGATTACATTACCCACTTTATCAACAATAGTTTCGAGATTGTTCTTTTTTCCAAATTCCTTCATGTACTCAACAATCTTCTTCTCTTTCCTGGAAGGACGGGGAATCTGAGTAATCTCATGGAAATAGTTCCAGATCTGTTTTGGTTCAAGGTTACGTATGTCGTTCATTTCTTTATGTTATTAAATTAGTTTATGATAAACCAATAAAATTACTACTATTTGACAATAAAAAAAGGATAAATAGTGAAACAAATCCAATAAAAATTCTTTAGTTTTAAATTACCAGAGGAGTTTAAATGTAACAAAAACTAAATTGTAAATCATTTTGTTTATTGTTCCATTATTATTAATTTTAGGCCTCCTGAGCAGGAAGAGATTAAAATGGCATATTTATCAAAAAATGAACAACTTACATATCCATCTTATTATTCCTCTCTCCACAATACTCATAAAATACTTCAATTATTGATTATATGACCTTCCTGTATATTATAGTCGGTTTGGTTCTGATGTTTGACTTTATTAACGGATTTCACGACTCAGCAAATTCAATTGCAACAGTTGTATCAACTAAAGTTTTGTCACCATTTTCAGCTGTTTTATTAGCTTCTACTTTTAATTTCATTGCCTTTCTCATTTTTCCCTTAAAAGTTGCAACAACAATGGGAACAGGTGTTATTGAGTCGGATATAATAAACCTTACGGTTATTGGAGCTGCCCTGGTTGCGGCAATATCCTGGAATCTGGTTACGTGGTGGTGGGGATTGCCTTCAAGTTCATCACATACCCTTGTTGGTGGATTAGTAGGAGCAGCAATAGCCAGTTCAGGACCTGGTTCTGTAATTGTTGGAGGAGTTCTTAAAATTGTTATTTTCAT
>JBGOZX010000275.1:0-4169 GCA_041480425.1 Bacteroidia bacterium | reverse complement strand
ATATATTTAATTTCAATTATTTAATATAAATATTCCGGTGCGCTGCACCTCTGTCCTCTACGACAAACATTTATCTACAAATATTATGGTGCTCCGCACCTTTTTGGTCTATTCAATGCAACAGAGCTGCAAAATATTTGCAAAAATGCTAATATATTTAATTTCAATTATTTTATATAAATATTCCGGTGTGCTGCACCTCTGTCCTCTAGAACAAACATTTATCTACAAATATTATGGTGCTCCGCACCTTTTAGGTCTATTCAATGCAGCAGAGCTGCAAAATATTTGTAGAACTTCCGCACCTTTTTAGTCTACCCAATGCAGCAGAGCTGCAAAATATTTGTAGAATGTCAGAAGCTATCCTGGAAATTACAGATTCGCACCCTTATTATACACAGCAACTTGCGTTTACTATTTGGGAACTTCTTATACGTTCAGAATATTCACCGGATATTGTAGAAACTGCTGCAAATGAAATAGTGCAAAGTCATGATAATGATTATGAAAGGTTATGGAACAGTTTTAACCGGACCGATATGACCATATTAACCGGTATGGCTGGAAGCGACATCTCTCCGTTATCTGATGAATTTTCCCGGCTCTATGGTACAGGTGCAACAAGCACTGTATTCAGTACTCTTCAGAGGTTAACACGAAAAGGTATGCTTATTAAGGAAGGATCAGCTTATTACATGGGTGATCCATTTTTTAAAAGGTGGATCAATTTCAGGAGGATGGTGTAACTACCCGCTTCTCGCATTCCTGAACACAATGTTCCACATCGACCTCCAGAAATACCGGAAATCAGTGAAGAAAGGATGTTTATCAAAGGCATCAAGATATTTCAGTTCAGATGCCTGAATTGCTTCGAGATCGGCAGGCATATCGGCATAAAAGGGAGGGATCAATCCCGGTTTGTATTTTATTCTTCTCTCCCGGACATCTTTATTATATAGCTCAAAATAATGTTTACTGAGAGGTCTCACTCCGACAAATTTCATATTACCCTTAAAATAGTTAATTAACATCGGCAGCTCATCAAGCCATATTCTTCTGCAAAATGCTCCCCACGAAGTAATCCGGAAATCATGTTTGAACTTACCCCCATCCTGCAGATCATGCAGTTTATAAACATAATCCTGGATGTATTCGGAATAGGGGTGCATAGTGCGGAGTTTATAAACCTTTATCATATTGCCATTATTACCTATCCTGGGCAAGGCTATTAACGGACCATAGATACTTCCATTTTTTGGGAAAGGGTCATAATATTTCCGGGCTTCAATACATAGCTGATTGCCAATAAATGATTCCTGTTTTATCCTGAAACCTCCCCTGCAAAGTCGTCCTAATGCCTCAGCCCTGGATAATACTGCATTTTCTCCCCGTGTTAAAAAATAATATATTGGTCTGGTTAACCTGAGCTTTGGAAGGACACGTTTAACGATAAAATCAAAAAAGTAGTAGATATAGTTTAACAGAGGAGGATATTTTTTCAGCAGTCTCACTTTCCTTTGGTCCTTTGTCTCAACACAACAGAAAAAATACCCTTTCAGATCCAGTTTGTCATTAACAGCATCAATAAAATCATCAAGCTTTTTAATGTCATTAAGTTTGTGCAGATTAATTATGTAATCGTATCTCTCTTTCGGAAGGCTGGAAATATTGAAAACTGTTGTGGTTGATAAAACCGCAGTCTGGTCATTAATTTTCAGACCGGTCATTTTTATGACAGCCTGAGACATTTCCTGGCCACATTCCCCTTCGATTTTGCTGATTATACCGGGATCTACTTCGGCAGTTACCTCAGTAGTTGTCCCATTGCCATTAACTTCACTCACAAGATCATATTCACTCTTCTTCCTGTATTTTTTGTACTTTTCGTACTCCTCATAATCATTAACTGTAGCTTTTTTATAGGCTATATAAACTGCGCCGATAATTAGTTCCAGAAATGTTGCTAAAATTGCAGTACCCAGAACTACAGTTCTTGAATAATCATATTCCCTGAAAGAATACATAAAAAGCGCAGTAATAGAAATTGCAATAAGATTACTGGTTATTACGCGGTAAAACAGAGAATTGAAATTTATGATCTTTCCGCGATGCATCTTTCCGTTAGCCAGCGAAACGACAATCCACATTATTAACAAACCCGCGAAAAATATGCTGTGTGACGGGAGATATGATCTCAGGCTTGCCGGCTTGGTCCATATCACAGCAAGGAACGATATTGCAAGTATAACAATATCAGCAAATAATGTAATTACCCTGAATCTGCGAATCTCCATTAACTTTCAGCGATGCTGATTTCTTTTCTAACGTAAATTAATGAATTTTATGTTAAAGAATCTAAAATAAGACTAAGATATTATTCACAAAGTTGCAGGATTATTTATTTTCAAGGGGCTTTGCCCCAAACCCCAGTAACTTTTCTCTTGTCCTTTGGCTTCGCCGAGCTCCGTTTCGCTCCGGTTCTTTTTGCGTAAAAAGTAATTTGTTCATTTCTTTTGTTCGTCCAAAAGAAATGAACCAAAGAAAAGGGCGCCGGAAATGACAACTTCACCCCGGCCGTGCGCCTGCTACACAAGCCTTATTGGCGCTAACGGCCGAGCTGAAGTTCGCGCCATTTCCGGGTTGCCTGCACTCCAACATTTACATTCCTTTCTAGAAGACGAGTGGATTTTCTGGATTTTAAAGAGTCTCTAGTTTTTACCCCAAAACCCCTAATAATTATTCTGGGACTTATGTTTTGCAAACATAGGGCCTAAAGGGGTTTTTTAAAAAACGCTAATTTAAAATCTCATTCAGAAGATCAAGATTCCTTTTTGGATTTTAAACGGCCTCAGAGAATTTTGGGGAAGAGCGACTGTTTTTAAGCTTGCCCTCGATTGATTTGTTCATTTCTTTTGCTCCTCCAAAAGAAATGAACCAAAGAAAAAGAGGCCGGAAATGACAAATTCAACCCGGCCGTACGCCCGCTGCACAGGCCTTATTGGCGCTACCGTCCAGGCTGAATTTCACACTATTTCCGGTTTGCTAACGCTCCGTTATCTATTATCTTATCCTAAAATTTAGAAGAAGAAAGTCGATTAATTAAGATAATTTGATAGATAGCGGTGGGAGGGCAAAACCCAAAAATGCGCGAAGTTAATGGCTTTGGGCCCTGGTTCGGGTTGGCTTGTGGGCAACAAAGCCATTAATTTGGATTTTTGGGCGCCTTTTTTTGGTTCATTTTTTGGGCGAGCAAAAAATGAACGAATAAAACTAATTAATGGAAACAAGGAGAGTGCCTAGCGTAAGACAAGCTCCCGCATTCTGCGGGATAAACTCCGGCCAAGACCTCAAGACAATCTCCCGAAGGGCGCAAAACAGCGCGAAGCGCGTAAAGACTAAAAGACTTAAAACCCGAATGTAACTCCAAAATTAAAAGTATTCTTTTTCCCAAAAAAGTACCCCGGACTCCACCTCGAATCACCTCTTATATTACTGCTTGTTAACGCAACCCACGTATAAAGATCATTAATAACCTGATATGATCCCTTCAGACCAAAAGTTGTATTATGCCATTCAACAGATGCTAATGGCGGATTACCAAGGCGGTCTGTTCCAAGCTCAGTGTAATCGGGACCACGGATTGCATCAATAACATACACGTTAACATTTAATGTTCTTAATGGTTTGTAGTCAAATGCCAGATACCATTCGCGGGAGTTATCTTTTAAATAATACCCAAGGTTATAATTTGCCGTCTCAAAGGTCACTGTAGGAACATAATGCTGATATGTGAGAGGATAAGTATAAGTGAATTCTGTCGTAAATGAAAGATTTTGAACAGGGATATTACTTAACCTGAAACCTGTTTTCCAGCTGAAGAAATTCCATTCATCTTTTTTTGTAAACCTGCTCACGGAAAGCTCATCAATAAATAATGTGACATACAGGTGGAGATTTTTAATATTCCGGGAACTCACATCAAAAAACATCTGTGAGTTCATATTATCAATACCTGAGGTCTGAGAATGATCAACCGACTTATAAAAGAAAAGAGGAATAAGATAAGCCGGATTGAAATGGCGATCGTCGTAAACAATGCTGTTACCTGCTGAGATGTTAAGGTTTCTGACAGGAGTAAAAGTGAACATGTTAGCTGCGATGTACTTTTT
>JBGOZX010000274.1:0-4172 GCA_041480425.1 Bacteroidia bacterium | reverse complement strand
TTGTTGACAGATTTGCTGACGGATTTTGTAACGCACGCATAATCAATGCATTACAAACGCTATATTAGTCGTTTTTGTTGTCTATTAATCTTATTGAAATTTATTACCAGGGTAAGTGGTTAATGGTCACAAATTGTTACCTTAAATTCTTAATAATTAATTTGATGCCCTTTTATGCAAATTAGCGGTTGTTAATTATTTTTTCAAGAGATTTGGCTATCTAATGACAAGATTTCTACTTTTTACTACATTCCTAAATGTTTAAACGCCTCATAGACAATGAAGGCCGGCCAAACAATAGCTTTTAAGAATCCCAGTACACCCATCCAAAAGCCAGTGGCATGGGAAATAAAATAAATTGCTGCTCCAATTAAACCCAGGCCATAAACCGCACTTGCAGGAGCGCTTCCTTGAATTTCTTGTTTCATGATTTTTTCCTCCTTTATTATTTGTTGTTTTTAAAGTGATAATTACCGGTTAATTTGCGTTAATGTGATTTTTCTTAATCGATTCTCTTACAAAATCTTCAGGAATACTTATTGTTTTTGATATTTCATCAATCGCCAACCTGTAAATTGTCAGCCAAAGTTGGATAAAAGTGAAGTGTTAAATTAAGAGATGCTTTTTCATTTTTTTATTTACAAGTTAGATATTTTTTTCATTCTATGAAACTGCTTTTTCCAGTTTCCGATCTAAGTATGTAAATATCAGTTATATTGAGCGCTCCATATCGGTTTAATGAAAGCAGTCTATTTATAAATAAATTATTTAATCGTTATATATTGATATTGTAATGTTTACGTTCTGGGTTTAGGTGCTAACTTTTACTGGTTTTTGCAGTATAGTCCAACTTACACCACAACCTTAAATCGCAGACCCCTGTAGATCAATGATTTACAGGGGTCTTTAAATTTTCTGTTGACGGATTCGGTGACGGATTTTACAACGTGCACATAATCAGACAAATACGTAAGGTTAACCAGCTTTATTATTTAATTATCGAATATTACATAATTAAGATCACGAACTACAAGCGTTTTTTAAATTTTATACTGTCGGACCCGCTGCCATTACAGCTGGCATACAAATAATCAGAGTATAATCGCAATTAAAATAAAATTGATTTCTGCTTTGATAAGGTGTAACTTTGATATCATTAAGAATACGGGAAGTTTACTATACAAAGAAAAAAAGGAGGTTCCCATGCATAAAAAAGTACCACGAAGAGAGTTTCTGCAACTGACATTAGCTGGAAGCGCTCTATGTCTTTGCGGATTGAGTAGTTTAACATTTGGCCCTAATTCAAATGGACCAAGGCTTATAAGTCCGGGCTGCAGAAGAACAAAAGTCAAAGTTGCAAGGATTTACATGGGAACTTCACAGGGACTTTGGCCCAAACCTAATTTGGATTTCAAAAAAGAAATCCAGATATATGAATCTGAGTTTAAAAAATTAAAAGATGAATTGTCTGATGTGGAGTTTGTTGTCGATGAATTGGTTACTTCTCCCGAACAAGTAAGCAACATTAAAAGCAGATTAAAAGATGTTGATGGTATCCTGGCAATCCATTTCAGCATGGGAATTATGCCTATTCTCAATGAAATTCTCATTGTAGGCCGGCCTACAATGGTTTTCGCTGTTCCGTATTCCGGACATGAATGGGCTAGTTTCAATAGTTTACTAAATCAACCACTCGGCAGTAAAATGGAATGCATTCTAACCAGTGATTATCAACAATTGGCCGTTGCCATAAGACCTTTTCGTGCAATTCATCACTTAAGAGAAGCCAAGATTCTCAATCTTACAACCAGATCATTCACTGAATATGCAAATAATATCAAAAATAAATTTGGAACAGAAATTAAGCAAATTGAACTCAAACGAATGATTGATGCCTATAATGCTGTTGGCGACACAGAAGCAATGGCTGAAACTAACCGGTGGATAAAAGAAGCTCTTCAGGTTGTTGAACCCTCGAAGGAGGATATCTTCAAATCATGCAAGCTAGCTCTGGCTTTCGAAAAGCTGTTAGATGAAGAAGATGCAACTGTCATGACCGTTGATTGTTATGGCAGTATGTACGGCCCACTATGCCAGTCTTATGCTTTCCCCTGTATAGGTTTTACCAGATTGAATAATATGGGATTTGCCGGCATCTGCGAATCGGATTTACCATCTGCCATGACTCACGTGATATTCCAGGGATTGGTGGGAAGGCCTGGATTTATCAGTGATCCCACGATGGATGAATCCAAAAATAGTATCATTCTGGCACATTGTTTAGGAACGACAAAAATGGATGGTCCGGATAAGCCGGCTGCTTCTTATAAATTGAGGACAATTATGGAACGCGAGGAAGGAGCAGTCCCACAAGTGGAAATGCGTATCGGTCAGAAAGTCACTCAGGCAATTTTGAAAGATACCGATTCTTTGCCATACTTCACAGGTGAAATTATCGCAACTCCTGTATCGCTTAAAGATGACAGAGGTTGCCGAACAAAAATCACTGTCAAAGTAGACGGCGATGTGACGAAATTATGGAAAAACTGGGCAAGCGGATTGCACCGACAGACATGTTACGGAGATATCACAAAAGAACTTGCATATTTCTGCAGATTCAAAGAGATTAAAATGGTCAATGAGGCAATATGAAATACCAATGATTTGGCAAAGCACAAACACCAATGCAAATTAAGTTACTTTGTGTTTGGTATCGTAACAAACACAAAGTATATGGGAAAGAGCAACATTGAATTTGAGCAGGTAATCGACAGGGGATGTGGCCTTGACGTACACCGTGGTACTGTTGTAGCAACAGTAATGGGCAAAGGGATAAAAACCGAAACCCGGACATTTTTCGAGATCTGCTTATGGTACTTTTGAACGAGCATTCATAACTGAGAGGTTCTTTAAACTCAAAAATGGAGAAATAAAAATATCTGATACTATTCGAGAATGGGAAAGAGAACAATCTCTCCCAAAAGAATGTGTGTACTGCGGCTCTTTACAAAACTTATCCACAGATCATTTGATTCCTAAAAATAAAGGAGGAGATGATTCTGCAGACAATTTAGTTCTTGCCTGTGAATCATGCAATTCATCTAGAGGCGACAAAGGCATTTTTGAATGGCTTTGTCTTGAGAAAAAGGATGAACTTCATCGCTTAGTTGCCGGGAAATATCTTAAACAATTACTGCAAATTCATCAAACAGAAGGGACTTATGATATTACAAGGCAAAACATAGATAACTTGTATAGAACACTATTAAGTTGGCGTTAATAACCGGCACTGACTAACCAGACAAGAAACCAGTATAAATCAGACATGACAAATCCCTCTGGAATCACGTAAAAATTAGAACCCCTAATACCTTTGTTAAATAATTAACAATGGCATGAATTTTGCGTATTAAACTGTGATCCAAGACCTAAGCCTATGAGAAAATATTTGTTTTTAACAACAGTCAGCAAAAATTACTTATCTCTTTTAAATGAATAGAATATTTAAAGTATTCTCATGTATTCTTCTGATGGCAATTGTAACTTTTCTTTCAGACTGTACCAAAGAGAAGCAAACATATTTGATAATTGATACTGATTGGGAAGTGTGGAGTATTACAGCACCAAATCGTGATTTCATTTTAATTTCTCCAACTCCCTATCCTGTTAATTTTCAGAAAGATAATATATATACAATGAGACTGGATGTTAACTCATGTGGAAGTAATTACAGGCTTGAGAATGAAAACAAGATCTATATTGACCCTATATATTGCACATTAATTTGTTGTGATAAGCCTTTTGCTGATACCCTTATTAGTATCCTGAAAGATGTCAGTAGTTATAGAATTACTGGAGAGGATCTAGAACTGATTGCTCCTAATAGAATTATTAATCTTACTAAGGTTAACAACGACAACTAATCAAGCTTAAAAAAGTAATCAAAAAAGCTCAATAAACCAATCACCAGTTATGGTAAAATAAAATTAAACTGTATGAAAGCAAAATGGTCATTTTTAGGAATGTGCAGCTTGATAATTATTTTATTTCCAAGTTGTCAAAAAGATCTTCCTGGATTACAACTTGATCTGGGAAATTCTAAACTAAAACGAATATTGATGTTTGCTTCATTAGACTCTGAAGAACCAATCAGTATTGTTGAAGAATTTGAA
>JBGOZX010000273.1:0-4311 GCA_041480425.1 Bacteroidia bacterium | reverse complement strand
ATGCTGCATCTGAGTTAAATTTCATTGTAACTGAATGCCTTAAAAATAAGTTTACGAAGATAATTAATATCTTTTTCAGAATAAAATTTTTTTTAAAAGAGTAAAATAAAGATCATTTTCCGGATAAATACTCTTGGGTTCTAAATTTGTTTATATTTGTATGATATCATTTTTAAAAAAATAATTAACATCTAAGTATATGAGCAACAATGATTTAAAACTGAAGCCCGGAGTTATTTTCGGTGATGATGTAAAGGCGTTATTTGATTATGCAAATAAGAACGATTTTGCAATACCTGCTGTAAACGTTATTGGAACCAACACTGTAAATGCAGTTCTTGAGACAGCAAAAGCAGTAAATTCACCTGTAATTGTTCAATTTTCCAATGGCGGTGCTCATTTTTTTGGCGGTCAGGGATTACCGAAAGAAGAGCAGGTTGGAGCAATTGCCGGAGGAATATCCGGTGCTCTTCATGTTCATAATGTGGCTGAATATTACGGAATACCGGTAATAGTTCATACCGATCATGCCGCGCGTAAGCTGCTTCCATGGATCGATGCTCTCCTGAGTGCCGGAGAAGTACATTATAAGACAAAAGGCAAGCCCCTTTTCAGTTCCCACATGCTTGACCTTTCAGAAGAGCCTTTAAAAGAAAACATCGAAACATGCAAGAAATATCTTGCCAGGATGAGCAAAATCGGCATGACACTTGAAATCGAGCTTGGTGTTACCGGTGGTGAAGAAGATGGTATTGATCATTCCGGAGTTCACAGCTCAAAGCTCTATACACAACCTGAAGATGTCGCTTATGCGTATGAAGAACTTTTAAAAATCAGTGACAGGTTTACTATTGCAGCATCTTTTGGTAATGTACATGGTGTTTACAAACCGGGAAATGTTGAACTTAAGCCTATAATTCTGAAAAATTCACAGGAGTATATTCAGAAGAAATTCAACACCGGACCATATCCAGTCAATTTTGTATTTCATGGCGGTTCAGGGTCCGAAAAGAATCTTATAACTGAAGCCATCAAATATGGTGCTATCAAAATGAACCTTGATACCGATATGCAATGGGCATTCTGGGATGGGATTAACAAATACCAGAAAGAGAAACAGGGCTACCTGCAGGGACAAATAGGAAATCCTGAAGGTGAAGATAAACCGAATAAGAAGTATTATGATCCGAGAGTTTGGTTGAGGAAAGGCGAGGAGTCGTTTATTACAAGGCTGAAAGAAGCATTTGTGGACTTGAATGCGATGGGTCGCTGCTGATTTTAGACCCCCTCTCCCGCTAAAGCGGGATATCTCCCCCTGGAGGGAAGATAAAAGCCATGGACCCCCTCTGGTTCGCTATAGCGTACCATCTCCCCCAGAGGGGCTGATGATAATAAAGAAACCCCCTCGCCCTTCGGGCACTCCCCCTGTGAGGGGGAGAAAATTGATTATGTTATTGTGATTGAGTAAAATGCAGAAATTTTTCCCCCCTCTGGGGGGAATTAAAAAGGGGGTCTTGGATAAAGTTGTCAATATTTTAAATATCAGGTATCCAGTTACTTAAAGACTGGCTTTTTCTTTATGTTAAAAAACTCTGCTACATTGTTATAAAGTGATTTTATATTTTTGCAGGCAAATCAGAATATCACTGACGGTGAGGCATTCTGCATATAAAGAGGACAGGTTAAGGCGCAGCAACAGGCTCTCCTTAATGCTGAACAACAGGGAGATGAGGGCTCTGGGCATTTACTGCGATCGTTTCAGGGTTAAGAATAAATCGGAGTTTCTCAGGGAGACTATCATGAGAGCCATATTGAAAAGGTTCGAAGAAGAGCATCCTACTTTATGGGAAGAACCGGAACTGACGCTTTTTAATCAAAATGCTGCCAAATAAAATTTGGTCAATATCACACATTTTTTAATTTTACATGTTACGGAGACTGCAACCCGAAAATTGTCGTTTTTTCCGGATATCCTTTATAGCCACATCAAAAATGGAGGATTAAGATTCTAAGATGTATCCCGAAAGATTAACTATCGCACCAACCAGAAGATCACCCTGGATCGTTTTTGAGCAGGGCAGAATATTTGTTATGGGAAGATCGATAATTGAGAATCCTTCGAAATTTTATGAACCCGGACTGAGATGGTTGTACGGTTTTTCAAAAGAATGGTCGGGTAAGACAAAAATTGATCTTGGGTTTGAGTACATTAATACAGGATCGATAAAATGGCTTTACATACTTTTACAGGAATTATCAAAAAGGAAAGAATTATCGGAAAATACCTTAGTGAAATGGTATTATGAACAGGGCGATGATGATATGTGTGAACTCGGATTTATTCTTCAGTCGCTTGTAGAATGTCACTTTTCAATAATTGAGGTTGATGAAATGAACAGTAAGTTATATGAAGATTTGATGTCAGGTAACAATTAATTACGGAGTACCAATTCAGGATAAACCTGATCTTGAATTTACAATCAAAAATTTTTATTTAGTTTTGCAGCGTCAAATAATGGAACAGTGACCCATGGTGTAATTGGCAACACGTCGGATTTTGGTTCCGCAGAGTCCTGGTTCGAGCCCAGGTGGGTCAACAAAATGTTATAAATAAGGCTCTGATATTCAAGTAGATCAGGGCTTTTAATTTTATTATGGCTGGCACATAGCTGGCACAAATTTTGATTTACTTTTATTTGATTTACGTTCTTGTTTTGAATTAGAAATCTGGTGGGGCTACAAATTATAACAAATAAAGCCTTGATACACAACAATATCGAGGCTTTTTTGTTTGTTACTACTGAAACTATACTGAAACATTTCAGGGTTTTACAATGACATCAACTACAATCATTCATTACTAATTGTAACCCAACTGGGGACTAAAGTTTTTACCTTAAGTAGTGTTCTATGTTCATAATCAAAAATGAGCATCCCATTTTTCCTTTCCCAAGTAACTGGGTAGCCCTCAACAAATAGATTATCCGGAGCATAAAGAAATTTATCCATATCACTATAGTATTCTTCCATAATTTGGACCTCTAATATATTAACAGCATACTCTATACCTGTTTTATACATTTCAACATCATATTTTGAAGCCGTCCACTTATGTCCAAATAAACATGATAATTTCATTTTAATTTCTTCTTTAGTTTCTTTTTTTATTGGATATTATGGACACAATTTTATCTAGTATTTTTTTTACAATCATTTCAATCTGTTGATTGTTTTTTATAAATTCAATAAAATGAGGACTGACAGAATAATATAATTTAACAAATAATCTCCCGTATAAACTTTTAGATAATATATTATCTCGATATTTTCGTAATATACAAACTGATTGATGATACGGATCACCGTAAATTGCAGTTGCAATAAAGCAATTATTCCCATCGTTTTTTTTCGATGTACTTTTTATTTTCGATTCGTAAACTCTCGTTGCTTTAGCTATTTTTGAAAGTTGCTCTAAACTAAACATTTTATGTAAATCATCTATACCTATGGCAATTAAATTTTGCCCTGTTAACACAACGTCATCCATTATAGCACCACTAAAATCAATTTTAGATATATCCAATGCTCCAATTGCTTTTGTTCCAGTCATATTGGCATTTTTAAAAGTAGTTCTACTATCGCCCATTAACATAATAATTACACTATTTTTTATACTAGCTCCTGTAAAATCACAACCATCCAGGGATACAATATACCACATTGTATTATCTAAGTTTGTATTTCTAAAATTAGTGTTCTCTAATAATCTAGCACACCCACAAAAAACAGCTCCCGAGAGATCTGCACCTTCAAGATTTAATCCAATTCCTTTATTTATTTCTGTGAACTCATCTCTCCATAATTTTCTACATTTTTCTTCATTTCCACTTAAACTATCACTTCCTGTCTTAGGGCTGAGAATTTCAGTTTTAACTGTTTCTAATAAATATTTTTGATTATCCAGAACTTTTTTAACTCTTTGATAATGTTCAGGATTATATTTACTCGAGATAACAGTATTTATTTCTTCCTTTATTATTTTATTTAAAAGTGGCCGATAAGCTGGCATAAGACTAGTTAGTCCACACTTAGGGCATTCTTGACCTTGCATACTGCAAGAAGAACAAAAGGCTTTATTACATTTGGGACAATAAAACCCACGATAAACAAAAGGATCATCTTTAATTTCTTGAGGTATTTGTCCTCCGATATTCATGACATTTTCATAACCTTGTAAAACTTGAATTTGCTGCGGAATACCGATAGCTTCAAATTCTTTATTACATTTATTACAATTATAAGTATTCATTT
>JBGOZX010000272.1:0-4372 GCA_041480425.1 Bacteroidia bacterium | reverse complement strand
CTTCTCCCGTGAAAAAATTGCCATGTATTATTGAAAAACGTCTTTCCTTTATGGATTTTGACTGGTTGACCTCATTGAAAACATCGAGAAGAAGATCCACAGATCCACTTCCGGTAGCATGTGCTGTGAAACTCCAGTTGAACTCATTGGCAACTGAAACAATTGCTAATAATTCTTCGCGCGAATAATTGATCACTCCGCGATATGCCGGGTCTTCAATCCCGAAAATATCAGCTGCTTTTTCACCCCATAGCTCCGTTAAATAAGCTGTGCCTGTGAGAATTCCTCCGTCTAATAATACTTTTAATGAACCAATCCTTACCCATTCATCACCATATCCTGTTATATTATCGTATTTCTTTAACTTTTCGGCAACTAATTCTTTTGTGATTTTTCTATCTGTTTGAAGAAGTATATTCTGATAGATCCTAGCTGTAAGAATTTTTTTATCAGACATATCTCGATACATTTTTACAGATTCAAAATCGCCGGATCCGATAAAAAGGCTTGTAATACCATAGCGATTATAACGCTTCAGCATTTCCCTTAGAGCATCCTGTTTTTCCTGATATGAAAGCGCCTTTTGTTGAGGAACTTTTAGAATGTTAAATGCAGAAGCCCTGATAAATCCTGTAAGCAATCCTGTGTTTCTGTCTCTTATTATCCCGGGATGATCGGTTTTATATGTAATCCCCGAAAGCTGCATGGAAGTGGAATTTATCATTCCTCCAAACGATCCGTCCAAAAATACTGGATGATAGGGAGCAACACTATCAAGTTCGGCAAGCGTGGGTTGCCTCATTTCGATTAGTCGAGTTGAAAAAAACTTAGGAATTATGATCCATTCCCCCTTCTCTTTTGTCATTGTCTGGCCCTTAATCCAGGTTAGAAGCTGATCAATAGTATGAACATCTGGTATCTCTTCATCGAGTTCGCTAAACGAAGCCGATTCAGGGTGAAGATGAGAATCGATTAATCCGGGGATAACAGTCTTACCTTTAAGATCAATAACTCTTGTCTTGCTGCCGGTAAATCTCCTTATCTTTCTGTTTGTTCCTACAGCTTCGATCTTATCTTTCGAAATTGCCAAGGCATCAGCGATCGTAAAATTATGGTCAACAGTAACAATTTTCCCATTAAAGAGAATCAGGTCTGCAGAAGGCGCAGGCTTACATGCAAAATGAATTAACAAAAAAATGAAAAGACTAACTAATGATAACATAAATTTTCTTTTCATCCAAGTTTTTTTTAACTTCTTCATTAAAAATTAAAATACTTCGGATTAATGTTCTAGTCTGCCTGTTATTTATTAAAATGGAAATGACGCGGAAAAACCGTTTATTTATACTTTTAATCTTTATAATATTTTGATATAATTCATGTAAATTTACTAATTCATCGATGAGTATACAAATAGATAGAGATTAACTTAAGTTCAAATAGTATGATGCTAGGTATTTATTATCCAGGATTTAAAAAGTTACTTCACATTTGTTTAATTTCCAGTGTTTTTCATATCTCCTTCACAAATTGTGATGCTCAGTATAGACCTTCGTTGTTTTTCAGGGAAGACTGGAGCGAAATTCCTGCAGCTACTCCTGTTACTCAGAACCACGTCGCTAATAAGGACCTTGTTATTGGATTATATGGCCCCGGGTGCGATAGTATAAGGAAAAGCCATCATGATGCTCCGATTGATGATCCTTACTATGTTTGGTCGGGTTTATGCGAGGGGAATTGGGCTGTAACGTTAAAAAACAATAAATCATATGTTGATTTAAGCGGATATACAAAAATCATCTGGAGATCTAAACAGAGTGGACTCCGGTGTCTTCATCTTGTGCTTAAGCTTGCTGACGGGACCTGGTTAGTCAGCAGCCAGTGTGATGATTTTTCAAAAGATTGGCGAATTCATGAAATCAATATTATGGATATCGATTGGTACTTATTGAATATTAGGTCTGTTATTGAAGTGAGACCTTTAAGCAATATAAATCTTTCCAGAGTGGACGAAATAGGGTTTACTGATTTGATGACAGGTGGGGCTAGTGATGCATGTTCCCGGATCGACTGGATTGAAGTATATGGTAAATCAGTTGACCGATAATAAATTACTTATTTAATTTAACACAGACAGGAGATTTAGGGACACTCATAACTATTCCGAATAATAAATTCGGGGTGATCCTGGAAACGAATTATTTATATTACCCTCTGGCAATTATACATTTGCATGTTATCCACATGGTGCAACAATCGAACATGAGACCTGGAGGAACTTAATAATCACCACAACAAGAAAAGGAGCAAGCTATTTTAACGAAAATTTAAAACCCGGGAATTATTACAAAATAGTTTTTGTATCAACCGATACTTTATTAAACGAAGTAACAAGAAATTCTTGGAACCAACAGCCTTTAACTTATCGTGCAGAATTAAGCAATATAGGGAAGGAAGAAATTATTAAACCTAGTAAGAAATATAGAAATTTCCAATACACCTGTTGGTCTGCGGCATTAATAGGCTTGGCAGCACTTTTCCTGGTTGTATATTAAAATCAACTAATAAATGTTATAGGTGTTCTGGTTGCTCTCTTTAATTTAGAGCTATTCCATCCATCTGAGTTAATTCTTGGGTGGATGGATTTTTTTTTGACTTGTGTCATTGTCTTTCATAACTTTATCATAACGAATAACTCTTTAAATGGCAATTTGGACTGCTGAAATAAAAGAACTTGAGAAACTTTATGAATCCATAAGAGGTCAATCACCCGATCTGGATAAGGAACTGTCACGGTTAATTAAAGCTGATGATGAGAACATGATTCTCCTTTACTCAAGGAGATGTCTTGAAGTTATCATTACTGACCTGTGTGAGTGTGAACTGAAAAGACCACGAAAGACTGAACCTTTGCATGGAATCATTGATAAGCTCAACAAGGAAGAAAAAGTCCCTTCCCATATTATAGCCTCAATGCACGGTCTGAACAGTTTATCGACTTTTGGTACCCATCCCAAGGATTTCGATCCTGAGCAGGTGAAGCCTGTCCTTATAAACCTTGATATAATTATCAAGTGGTATCTGAAATATAAGGATTTCCAGATTGTTGTTAAACCAATTTCAGAAGAAGAACAGTATGTTAGTAAACACCGAAAAGTTTCCCCAATAGAAAAATCCATTGCGGTTTTACCATTTGTTAATATGAGCCCGGAGAAAGATCAGGATTTTTTCTGCGATGGCATTGCAGAAGAAATTATCAATACTCTTTCCCATATTGAAGGCTTTAAAGTTATTGCCCGTACTTCTGCTTATGCTTTCAAGGACAAACAGGTAGATATACGGGAAATAGGACGGACACTTGATGTTGAGACATTGCTTGAAGGCAGCATCCGGAAGGACGGTAAACGGCTTCGGATAACTGTACAGCTTATTAAAGTTTCTGATGGTTCTTACATCTGGTCAGAACGTTACGATCGTGAAATGAAAGATCTGTTTGCTATTCAAGATGAAATATCGCTTGCAGTCGCAGAAAACCTGAAATTTAAACTTTTAGGTGAAACAAAAGCAATGATTGCTAAAAGGCGTTCTGAAAATCCTGAAGCTTATATTCTGTATTTGAAAGGTACTTGCTGTTACCAGATGTTGACCCAGGAGGGATTAAAAAAAGCTTCAGAGTATTTTGGACAAGCACTAAAATTAGATCCCGACTATGCACTTGCTTATGTCGAATTGGGATATATAATCTGGTTAGGTTCAATGTGGGGAAATATTCCTCCGGGTAAAGCTTATCCCAAAATACATGAATATGTAAAAAAGGCTTTGAAAATAGACAATAATCTGGCAGAAGCCTATTCTTTACTTGCTACCATTAATACATTTAATGATTGGGACTGGAAGGAGGCAGAACTGAATTATACACGTGCCCTTCAAATAAATCCAAACTCCCCCATAATTCATACAAATTATTCTGTTCTGTTATCATTTACCGGACGTCATAAAGAGGCCATCCCTGAAGCAAAACGAGCCCAGGAGCTTGATCCGCTTTCAAGCTATATTAATGCACGGGCAGGTATGGCTTTTGAAATGGCTGGCCTTTATGACAAGGCTATAGAGGAATATCAGATGGCTCTGACATTAAATCCGCATTTCTTCTTTACACACCTTAATCTCGGATGTGCTTATCTTGCTAAATCAATGTTCAGAGAGGCAGTTAATGAATTTAAAATGGGAGTTGATCTTTCAAACGAAACCCAAATGGCAGTAGTAGCTCTTGGTCTTAGTTATTATCACATTGGTGAAAAAGCTCAGGCTGAAATACTTTTTGATAGTTTAGAAAAAAGGGCAGAGAATGAGTATATATTTTCAACCACTT
>JBGOZX010000271.1:0-4472 GCA_041480425.1 Bacteroidia bacterium | reverse complement strand
TATTTCAGCCTCTTTGTCTGTATCTGTAGGGCTAATCCTGATTTTGTACCCTCATTCTCTGAGAGCCAGGTTAACATCTCTCTGATGGCTATGGAGTCTGATTTCCTGACCAAGGAGTGGGAATGGGTTTATGATCCCACATCACCCTCCAACAGTTCGGTTGTTGCAGCATATGACGCTGCGACCACAACCACCGATGTCAGGGATTTCTTCGTTCTCTCACCGAACTTAGAATCTGTTTCTGTAAAATGTCATCATCTTGGTTTTGCCAATTCAGATCACAATCCTGTCATTATGCAGATAAAACTAAGATGAGCAGGTAAGAACTAATAATACAACAGGTTGGTAGCTTTGTACATTGAGACCAACTATTGCACTTCGTATAGCCCACCTTATGAGGATCACACAAGTAATCCTCCTTCCCCATTAAAAATTGGGATAAAACGCATACATATTATTGATTAATACATGTGGTCTGCTTGTTTCATTATAAAAGTTTGCCAGATGGATGCCAGAGTCAATCGTGATGCTCCCTGGAAGTATTACAGTTTCTACTGTATGCAAAATAGATTTGATTTCCGCTCATTTATGGTGTAACTTTGATATTAAACTAAGAGGTGACCTATGAAAACACTGAAAAAAATTCTCAAAATCTTTTTGATTATTATTGCAATTCTGGTACTTGGCTTTATTGGACTTATTCTTTATGCCATGGCTTCAGACTATAAACCCGATGATAAAGAGTTAATAGCCCAGCCGGATAATCCTTCGGTATTGAAGGATTCGCTGGTTTTCAGCCTTTTGACCTGGAACATCGGTTATGCCGGACTGGACAAGGATATGGATTTTTTCAAAGATGGCGGAACAAAAGTTATTACGCCAGAGGATAATTGCCGGGAAAATATTTCCGCGATCGAGGATTTCCTGATGAATAACGACACAGTTGACTTCATACTTTTACAAGAGATTGACAAGGACAGCAAAAGAAGTTACCGGATCGATCAATATCAGAGACTGTCAGAAAAACTATCCGGCCACGATCCCTTCTTTGCGAAAAATTATGATGTCTTTTTCGTTCCCGCTCCACCCACAAAACCTATGGGAAAGGTTGTATCTGGAATAGCCACCTATTCGAAATTCATACCTGAATCATCAACAAGATATTCCCTTCCGGGAGATTTCGGTTTCCCTACACAACTTTTTTATCTTGACAGATGCTTTATGGTCAGCAGGTACAAACTCTCCGGAGGCAAGGAATTAGTTTTAATAAACACTCATAATGAGGCATTCGATGAAGGTGGTGATATACGAAGATCACAGATGGAAAGACTTAAGGAATTCTTTTTGAACGAGTATAATTCAGGCAACTATGTTATCGCAGGAGGTGACTGGAACCAATATCCACCTGATTTTGTACCCGCATTCTCTGAGAACCAGGTTAACACCTCTCTGATGGCTGTGGAGTCTGATTTCCTGCCCAAGGAGTGGGAATGGGTTTATGATCCTACATCACCGTCCAACCGTTCGGTTGTTGCAGCATATGACCCTGCGACCACAACCACCGATGTCAGGGATTTCTTCGTTCTCTCACCGAATTTGGAATCTGTTTCTGTAAAATGCCATCATCTTGGTTTTGCCAATTCAGATCACAATCCTGTCGCCATGCAGGTAAAACTAAGATGAGCAGGTAAGATCTAATAATACAACAAGTTAGTACCTTTAGGCATTGAGACTAACTATTGCATTTCCAATAATCGTTTTTCCAATTTAATAATCTCTTCCATATCTCTGACCAAATCAAGGTTAGATATTTCAAACCTCTTGTCTGCTAAAATGAAAGATATAAACCTGTAAATTAAATACTTACAGGTTTTTTCTTTTAAAATTGGAAACATTTTGTAAACATTGAGGCATTTTAATAAGACTCTGAATCAATAGCATCAGCTACACCCAAAAATACCAGTGTTATACGGCACCGGGTTTCAAACCTTTGGAAAATTAATACTCCTATATCATATCTAATTAATTATAAAATTCATCCAAATCATATTTCTTGAAATTTCATTTTTTTCTTATCTTTTCCGATATTCAATTTTATGATTATGTTTAAAACCCTTGACCGTTTTCACCGGTATCTTATTCTGGGCTTCGTCTATTTGGCATTAAATATCTTTTTACGTTGTATCGATTTCTTTTTGTTGGCACACATATTTAATGTTTCAATAAATGCCATTATATTCTTCAAATGTATATTGAATGATGTTATCTGGTGCGGATGCGTTTTCACTGTATTCATCCCGATATATTATTTTTTGTGCCGCCATTTTCGGCGTGCTTCTATTATTATTTGCTCCTTACTCTTTGGAATATTTTTCCTGGTACAGATAATCCTTGTTATTGTCGCCTATTTCAGCGGGAAGCTATTAGACAGGGAATTATTTATGCGTCCTTTTACTGAAATGTACATGACAATAAAGAGTTACGGCAGTATTTTATTATTCATTTCCTGTGGCATCATAGTAATAATTTCCTTACCATTAATAACCATCGTTATTTCAAAGAATGCAGGACAACGCCTCAATCACCTTTTTCTATTTTCAGCTATAATACTTTCCCTGTCCGTATTTCTGATTTTTTATCCTTATGAATTATATGGCCGTAACACACAAATCAACAGGTTCATTATAAATAGAACTTTGTATTTTATTTATGCAGATTATAATTATGTCAGAAAAGATCTTAAGACAAAAGATTACGACACTCAAATCCTGCCGCACTTTGCATCAGAGTATCCACAGTGGCAACATTGTGATTCTCTAATGCCATTTTTACGTCGGGATAATACTCCCGATGTGCTGTCACCTTTCTTTGCATTAAGCCGGGAGAAGCCTAACATTGTTTATATTGTAGTGGAAAGTCTGGGACGTGGGATAAGCGGAGAGAACGCGTATTCCGGAAGCTTCACTCCGTTTCTCGATTCCATGGCAAATCATAGTTTGTACTGGGAAAACTGCATTACAACTACGCAGCGCAGCTTCGGCATATTGCCATCATTGCTTGGCTCATTGCCTAACGGGGACACAGGATTTCAATTTGGAGACATGCCCGCTCATACCTCCATTATCCGTCTGTTGAAAGATAATGGTTATAAGACCAATATGTTTTATGCAGGATATTATGAATTTGACAATGTCAGGGGTTTCATGAACATGCAGGGCAATGACTATTTTGCACCATATTACGATGAATGTAAAACTTCCCTTTTTAAAGAAAAAAATGCCAATGAATGGGGTTACGCTGATGAAATATTATTTGATAAATCACTGAATTATCTTGCCGAACAACACGATAAAAACTACTTCAACTTATATGTTACAATTTCAACACATAATAATCTTGAAATCCCCGGAAAGGAGAAGTACATTTCTGCTGCTAAATCCATAAATGAAAAATTACCTCAAGAACAACGTGAAGAAAATAATTCTCATATTGAATATTTAGCCTCTTTTGTCTATGTTGACGATGCTTTGCGGCAATTTTTCAATGGTTATAAAGACCGCCCTGATTATAAAAATACGATATTCGTTATTACCGGTGATCATTACATTATAAACTTTGGTATCCCCAACAGGCTGAGTTTATACCATGTTCCACTATTGATTTATTCTCCTTCACTTAAAACATCACGGCGTTTCAAATCACTGGTCTCTGTTGTTGATGTCACACCTTCTTTATGGTCATTGCTATGTAACAACTACAATTTTGCAAAGCCTCAATTTGTTGCCTGGGTATCTGATGGACTGGATACAACTCAAAGTTTCAGCTGCCGCAAAAAAGTACTTCTGATGCAGGAGAACCGTGATAACAATGAGTTTGTTTATGATAATTATTTTTATTCCTATGGCTCCATTTATGAAATAACCGATAACCTGAGGTTAACCCCGGCCTCTCAAAGTGTATATACCCTGATTTCAGACAAATATTACCTTTTTTCGACAGTTAACAGTTACGTGTACAATAAACAAAAACTGATGCCGAATTAATTCTTGGGTGGATGGATTATTCCTAATTACACAATAACACAGAGCTCATTCAAATATGTTTACCTTTAGTTGACATTAGATGAGTTTTTCAAAAAAGTCAGTATGATAAATGGTAAGAACATACTCTTTGCAGTCTCCAGTCTTGGGTTCGGGCATGCAACAAGAGAGTTGCCGACAGTAAAATATTTCGCCAGGAACAACAAAATCTTCATCATTTCTTTTGGTGAAGCACTTATGCTATTAAGAAATGAACTTGAGGGATCAGGCTGTACATTCCATGAATATGAAGATTACCCCCTATCAAAACGAGGGAAGGGGCTAATGTTCTTTGTAAATGGCATAATGGGTTTAATCAGGACCACTAGCATAATGAGAAAAGAGCATAAACTGACGGAGGATTTCGTCAATAAATATAATATCGACTTCATA
>JBGOZX010000270.1:0-4502 GCA_041480425.1 Bacteroidia bacterium | reverse complement strand
GTAAGCTGAACTGCGCCCGTGTCCAGGCGGGAGCTTTAATTTCAACCCAGGTTTCTTTTTTCAACCAGGCATCTTTATAAGTTTGTATTCCAATAAAGATTGCCAGGGGAAGTATTATTACTCCTGCTATTCGTAATGTCCATTTTACAACATTATCAAATGTCCATGCCGTTCGTGCTGATAATATGGTGTTTATCTCATAATGAATCCTGTAAAGAATATGATCAAGATTCTTCTTATCCACATCATCTTCAGGCAATAATTCGTAAAACTGTTTTAATAAAAGATGCTTTAATTCTTTCTCCTTATTATTATCGCAAAAAACCTCATCAACATAAGATGCATTCTTATCAGAATACTCTCCCTTGAAATAACGGTTTATCTTTTCACTATCAAAGCTAATATCTGCCATATAATACTTTTCTTTATTAATCTTTAGGGTGTGTAATAGAATAATTTGTACATTATTGTTAATAAGGTAATTGATTATTACACACCCTTGGTTATAATATTCAATATACTGTAATATCCATTCCTACCCTAATACACCTATCAGCAAAAGGGAAAAAATGAAAATAATTGCTATTTAGTGTGTGTAATAATGCAAAATATGCATTTCCTCCTATTACACACCCGGAATTAATTATGAACCGAGCCTCGACGCGTCGGGGCGAGTTGCATCATACCATTAAAAACAATAATATTATGATGAAATAAATAGAATGAAGAATAAAATAACAGGGATACTTTCCCTGTTAAGATTTGTCCTGATTAATTTTAAAGCATCTGTTAATTGATTCTCAACAGTTTTGTGGCTGATCTTCAATTCTTCAGCAATTTCTTTAATACTGTGCCCTTCGAACCTGCTTTTTATGAATATTTCTCTACGTCGTGCCGGCATTTGATTGACTAATTCTGTTATATACTGATAGAGTGAATCATAGTTAATTTTCTGAGGAGTCTGCATATCAAGATCAGCACTTATTCCAGTTTCCAAATAGTCTGACAAATATGCTTTGGTTCTGAAATGCTTCCTGATAATATTGAAGGCAATTGTAAAGAGGAATGATTTAAAAGATAGTTCCTCTTTTAGATCTGACCGTTTCTCCCAAATTATTGTAAAGACCTCCTGAACCAATTCTTCTGCCTCAGCTTCTGATTTTAAATACCCAATTGCAAAACGGTACAATCGGCCGCTATACTCTTTATACAAAGTATTAAACGCCAAAAGATTACCTTTTGATAAGTTACGTACCAACAGTGACTCGTTTTTTATTGTACGATCTTGCATCTGGCAGAATTTTTGCAAATGGAATATTCCGTTTCAACTAATCATGGGAGCAAGTTAGTAAATTTATGTTACGTAATTAATCAGTGCCTAAAAGAATTAATTCGTAGCAAGATGACTAATACAAATACCCATAAATTCGGTCAATTTGATGTTTTTAAACGAACGATAGTTTATTGTTTTGAGGCAAGGTTTAAACAAATTCAACCAAGAACTTTCTCAATGGAATGTGAAGAATTCCTTCGTAACTTGTCCCGGAATAGTCATCCAACGTAATTACATATTTTGGGTAATTGTTCTTAATTGTCTGTTAAATCCAGTGATATTAAACACCCTTTTCCAGTCAAAAGTGAGAAGTCTGTTTTTATCAAATTACATTAACCATTTTACCTTGATATTGTGGTGTTTATGTTCCGGATTCAGATTCTCATTTATGTTTGGAACAATATGCTCAGTTCTCCAGTTTAAGCTGCTCACTCTGACTGGTTTTTGCAATAAGGATCTATTTCAGATTTATCAGATTCAATAAATCTTCCTCAAAAAATTTCGACTTTTGTCCCGCCAGCTCCACGAACACAAATAATAACCTCTTGAGTTATAGATATTTTCAAGAGGTTATTTATTTTCACGGATATTATTACATACAATATTGATACATTTACTCAATACCACGTCGATAAATAGCGGAGCATTCAAAATATGTCTTTTATCAAGTAATTTGGAAGAATATTGGGAAAACCAGTGGCCTTGACCACCACTAGCAGGATTACATGGTCAATTTCTACCGGCGCAGGGTGGTCGATTTGCCAGGCTTTTCAATATAATTCAAATTATCGTCGAGTGGAGTCATCTTTGGCATCAGAAGGTGTACAAAACCCAATATAAGAATATAAGAGAAACCTGCGATAATGAATGCCCAGAAATAACCTGAATTACCAGCGGTATCCAGTACTGCTCCTAAGGCAATATCAGCAATTATCGCGACTGCCACACCAACCATTTTTCCTATTCCTATGACAGATGCGGTTGCTTTTTTCGGGAAAACATCGGAAACCAGAGTATAACCATTAATTGACCATGACTGATGTCCGGCAGCGGCAAGACCAATTAAAAAGACAGCGATCCATTTGCTTGCAAGAACAGGTACAAAGGCAACAGGTAAAATAATAATTGCATTAACAAGCATGGTAATTTTTCTGGCCTTATTTATTGACAAGCCTTTTTTTATTAATGCACCAGAGGCTAATCCTCCAAGCAGGCTTCCGACATCAGCCATGATAAAAATAATCAGGAAGGGAAGTCCTATGTTTTTAATGTCCACGCCAAACTGTTCGAAGAGGAATTTTGCGCCCCAGAAAAGGTAAAACCACCAAACACCATCAGTTAAAGTAGTTAAAGAGAAAGCCCAGGTCTCCCTCTTGGGTAAAAGTTTTAACCAGGGAATTTTTTCTGTTGTCTCTTCTTCAGAATCGCTGTTAATATAAGTTAACTCCTCTTTTGATAATTTTGGATGTACCTCAGGTTTTTGATAGGTTCTCATCCATAAAAATACCCATAGAGCACTAAGCACTCCTGTAAAAAGAAACGGTATTTGCCAGTTAGCTCCTTCGATGGAAACAATAGCTCCAACGATGAACGGGGCTAAAATTGCCCCAACGCTGGTTGATGCATCAAAAATACCTGTTGCAAAAGCCCTATCCTTTTTTGGGAACCATTCAGCTACAGTTTTAATTGCGGCAGGAAAATTTCCCGACTCACCAATTCCCAGTCCGAAACGCGCAACAATAAATCCAATTAGACTAAAAGCCGGCCTTATTGCTGCATGCAACATACCGAATATGCTCCATATCACAATTGAAATAGTATATCCTATTTTAGTGCCAAGCCTGTCAATAATACCACCCATGAACAGTAATCCTATTCCATAAGCAATTTTGAAGGAAACCATAATAGCTGCATAGTCCTTGTTTGTCCAGTTAAAAAGTGTTTGCAGTGTAGGCGCCATTACGCCAACGATACTACGGTCAAAATAATTGATCGTAGTAGCCATAAATACCAATGCAAGGATTCTATAGCGATAGTTTCCGATTTTTTTAGAAGGTCCGGTCATATGTATTTAATTAATTCTTATGAAGCAATAATCTAAACTTTATCCGGAACGACATAAGGCTTACGGTATTCCTTTCTTGTCAGCATAGCGTCTGCTTCAGGATCGTTTACGAACTTTTCGGCAGCACCATTAAATTTCAATCCTCGTCCAAGGCGATAGGAGATATTGGCCAAGTGAGGAAGGTCAGAAGATAAGACACCTTCATTGACATCACAGTGCAGAATCTCGTTTTTACCAGAACGTATTGCATCCAGAAAATTGGTATAATGATTACCACCCTGATTACTTTCACCTTCTTTCGAGCTTGCAAAAGGTTCCTTTTCCCTTTTGCGGAAAGCTTTCCATGTATCATTAAAGATTTCGAGATATCCTTCAGTGCCATAAAAAAGATTTCCTACTTCATTCCCTTTGTAACCTTCCTGGTTAGTATACCGGCCCCTGGTTTCAAACTCAATCATTGTCCCATCACTGTATTTAAATGCGCATGTCTGAGTATTTGGAGTTTCCTGTGAGGTCTTATCATTGCCATAAGCTTCAACCCCTCCATATACCATAACGCCTGGAGTCTTTTTTTCCGGAGAACTCTCTTCCTTCTTTAAACCATATAAACCTCCGGTAGAATATACTGAAACCGGGTGTTCGTTTTTATTGAGACCCCAACGGGCAATATCAAGTTGATGCGGTCCTGTGTTTCCGGTATCTCCATTACCCGTATCCCAATACCAGTGCCAATTGTAATGACTCCGTTTCTCGTTATATTGCCGCCATGGAGCAGGACCTAACCAACGGTCGTAATGAAAGGTAGCCGGTGGCACACTGTCCTTTGCAATACCATATGAATCCCGTGGTTTGTAGCAAAGGCCGCGTGCCATGTAAACCTCGCCGATACCTCCGTCATGCAGGAATTTAATCGCTTCTATTACATTGCCGGACGAACGGTTATTTAATCCAACCTGAACCCGTAAATTGTACTTACGGGCTGCCTCAACCATTTTCCGTCCTTCCAAAATATTATAAGAAGCAGGTTTTTCAACATAAACATGTTTACCTGCCTGACAAGCCCAGATGGTTGCCAGGGCATGCCAATGATTTGGGGTAACGATT
>JBGOZX010000269.1:0-4552 GCA_041480425.1 Bacteroidia bacterium | reverse complement strand
CTTTTTGAACGACAAGTCATTTATGAAAGCCCACAAACTTCCAATAAATACCGAGTTCATTATCCCTCCTGCTCCTGACAAATTTTATCGTCAGGTTGATAATCAGTTCGTAAATGGAGTAATAAAAAATAAGCTTACCCCGGTTCAATATGAAAACAGAAAAAATGATTATCTAAACTCAGCAGATATGAAGCTGATATTATTCTGTTTAAATTATAAGAAAGATAATCCAGACGAGAAAATAGTTCTTGTATCAGAAGAAACTGTTGATAGTAATGATTCTAAAGTCTTTCAGAAAATTCCAGCTATTTGTAAAATATTAGAAATTGAAATCATGACACTTCCAGAATTGTTTGATGTGTATGACGGAATTGATTTTGAATTCAAATAAAAAACCTGAACACGCTGGTGCTATGAAAAGCATAGTCCTAAGATTGTACAAAATGCGGTCAACCTCAATAGATGAACGAATTTGACATAAAAGCAGCCGAATGGGACAAGAACCCGATGCACTGGGACCGTTCCATGGCTATTGCAAAAGATATAATAAAGCATATACCGTTAAACGCGGAGATGACCGCTCTTGAATACGGTGCCGGAACCGGGATAACAAGTTTCCTGCTTAAAGATCGTTTAAAAGAAATTACCATGATGGATAATTCTTCGGAAATGGTAAAAATAATGAATGAAAAAATTGATGCAGCAAAAGCAAAAAATCTGAAGGCATTATTTTTTGATCTTGAAAATAATCTTTACACTATTAAAAAATTTGACCTCGTTTTAACCCAGATGGTACTTCATCATGTTACTGACATTGAGAATATTATCAGGAGATTTTTTAAATTGCTAAATCCGGGAGGTTACCTTGCAATTGCAGATCTTTATCCGGAAGACGGCTCATTTCATGGGGAAGGTTTTAAAGGACATCCGGGATTCAATGTTGAGAAACTAGTAGCCATTTTAGCAAAAAATCAATTCATTAATATCTCTCACAAACTCTGTTTTGTCATAAATAAAGAAATTTCAGATTCTGAAACAAGACAATTTGATGTATTTTTGTTGATCGCAAATAAATTGAACAATATTCCGATATAACTTTTGTTTTAAGTTAAATATCTAATCCCAAAATAAAACTATTGAAATGGAAATTACATTTGACGGAGGCAAGGTAGTAACGGCTCATTCACATGGTCATATTATTAAAACTGACCAGCCATTATCTCAGGGCGGTGAAAATTCTGCCCCCTCCCCATTTGAACTGTTTTTAGCTTCAATTGGTACATGTGCAGGTATTTATGTGAAATCATTCTGCGACAACCGTAAAATCCCGACTGATAATATTAAGATCATCCAAACCGCAGAGTATAGCAAAGAGACTGGTCTTCCGACCAATATTACAATTGATATTCAATTGCCTGCCGATTTTCCGGAAAAATACAAAGCCTCGGTTGTTTCGGTTGCCGAATTATGTAAGGTAAAAAAGACAATAATAAATCCACCTACATTTGAGATTATTACCTCAATAAAATAATTTGATAATAAAATTTTAAATTCTTTTTAAATTAAATACATATTAATAAGCTGTTCGTAAAGTTCCTGCTTGCCACTGACTTTAGCAGGTTCTCCATTTTTGGATGCAATTTTTCTCAGCTTATCCAACGTGAGCCTTCCTTTTTCAAAATCCTTACCTGCACCTTTATCAAACGATTCATATCTCTTCTTCCTCATCTTGAGATAGTCGCTGTCTTTCAACACTTTATCAGCGATCAGAAGTGCCCTGGCAAATGTATCCATACCACTTATATGTGCAATAAAGATATCCTCAATATCTGTTGAGTTGCGTCTTATTTTAGCATCGAAATTGATGCCTCCTGTTTTGAATCCACCAGTCTGGAGAATTACCATCATTGCCTCGGTAATCTCATAAACATTAGTCGGGAATTCATCAGTATCCCATCCATTCTGGTAGTCTCCTTTATTGGCATCAATGCTTCCAAGTAACCCTGAATCAGCTGCAACCTGTAGCTCATGCTGAAAAGTATGACCGGCAAGGGTAGCATGATTGACTTCAATATTAAGTTTGAAATCTTTATCAAGACCATGCTGACGCAAAAATCCTATTATCGTAGCTACATCAAAATCGTACTGATGTTTTGAGGGTTCCATAGGCTTCGGTTCAATAAGGAATGTCCCTTTGAAGCCGTTTTTTCGTCCATAATCACGTGCCAGTGAAAGCATCATTCCCATATGGTCAAGCTCTCTCTTCATATTGGTATTATGAAGGTTCATATAACCTTCTCTTCCACCCCAGAAAACATAGTTCTCTCCACCAAGTGCAATGGTTGCAGCTATTGCATTCCTCAGCTGCACACCTACATTAGCCACAACGGCAAAATCAGGATTGGTTGCAGCTCCGTTCATATATCTCGGATTTGAAAAGAGATTTGCAGTTCCCCAGAGGAGTTTTACACCGGTCTGCTCCTGCATCTTTTTCATCACCGGGACGATCTTCCCAAGTCGTTTTTCAATTTCAAAAACCGAGCCGTCACCAACTATGTCAGTATCATGGAAACAATAATATCCTGCTCCGATCTTAGTGATAAACTCAAATGCTGCATCGAGTCTTTGCTTTGTTCTCGTATCATTATCAGTAATATTTTTCCATGGATACAGCCTTGTAGCGTTTCCAAAAGGATCTGAACCATCACCGCAGAATGAGTGCCAGTAAGCTATAGCAAAACGGAGATGATCTTTCATCTTTTTACCTGAAACAACCTGGTCCTGATTGTACCATCTGAATGCCATAGGATTTTTAGATTTCTTACCTTCGTATTCAATTTTCCCTATTCCGGGATATGCCTCTTTTTTGCCTTTGTAAATCATATTGACTATTTTTTGTTTATTATTTAAAATGACTATCGGTTATAGTAAATAAAAAATTTAGAGTGCTTGATGCAAAGAACGCAAAACGAAATCAAAATTTTCAGACTTGAGGTAACAAATTCTTCCAAATCATATAAGCTTCTTCATACACATCAGCTTTTGACCTATCAGATTGAGTCACGCCCACTGTCAGTAGACCTTTAAATGCCTCTTTTTCTGACTTATAGTAACCGCATCCGATGCCTGAACCCCTTGCAGCACCTATTGATCCATCGGTATTATACAGATGGATTTCTGTTCCTGTAATGCACGATAACACCTCCCTGAAGACCCTGCTTAGAAACATATTTGCTTCACCTGCCCGGATCACAAATGGATTAATTCCGGTCTCCTTCATGATGTCGAGTCCGTATCTGAAAGAAAATGCAATTCCTTCCTGAGCTGCTCTGAAAAGATGTGCACTTGTGTGCCTGTTAAAGTTTAACCCTATAAAACGGCCACCAAGGTCTTTGTTCAGTAACATCCTCTCAGCACCATTACCAAAGGGCAGGACAGACAGTCCATCTGATCCGGGGGCAACCTTCCCGGCCATATCATTCATATCATTGTATGTCAGATTACTGCCTGAATTTCTTTTCAGCCAGGAATTAAGAATCCCTGTACCATTTATACACAACAACACTCCTAACCTTGGGTTTTCAAGGGTATGATTTACATGCAGAAATGTGTTTACTCTTGATTGAGGATCAAATTTTTTCTGATCAGTCACTCCATAGATAACACCAGATGTACCGGCGGTTGCTGCAACCTCGCCAGGGTTCAGAACATTGAGCGATAATGCATTGTTGGGCTGATCACCTGCCCTGTAAGAAACCGGAATATTTTCCGGCAATCCAAGTTCTGCGGCAACAGATTTCAGAAGTCTGCCCTGCACGGAAAATGAAGAGGCAGGATCAGGTAAAATCTCTGAATTAAATCCAAAATAATTCATTAACTCGTCAGATACTTTATTCTCCTTAAAGTCCCAGAAAATACCCTCTGAAAAACCTGTAAATGAAGAAACAGTATCACCGGTCAGTCTCATAGCAATATAATCCCCAGGCAGCATGATTTTATGTATCCTGTAAAACAGATCAGGTTCATTTTCCTTTACCCAGGCAAGTTTAGCTGCTGTAAAATTACCAGGAGAATTTAGCAAATGAGAAAGACAAAAATCTTTCCCCAGAGCTGTTAATGCTTCCTCTCCGTATTCAACAGCTCTGCTGTCGCACCAGATTATTGAATGACGTAAAACTTTATTATTCTTATCAACAGTAACCAGTCCATGCATCTGATAAGAAATACCGATTGCACCTATATCCTTATTTTTCTTTCCCAGTTTGTTGGTGCAGTCAGCTATGGCTGTTTTCAGGTTTGACCACCAGGTTTCAGGATCCTGTTCTGCCCAGCCGGGTTGCAAAGCTATAATCTGCATCTCATCATGAGGATAAAAGGCTGTTGCCAGGCATTTACCTGATTCACCGTCAATTACCGAAGCCTTAACAGATGAACTACCTAAATCAATTCCAAGTAATAGCATATAAGTTTTCTTTTTGGTTCTCTTTATTTTAATAAATTGAGTAATAATACTCAGGTTGTATCTAAACGGTATGCTTTCTTAATGATGACT
>JBGOZX010000268.1:0-4576 GCA_041480425.1 Bacteroidia bacterium | reverse complement strand
AAGAACTTTTTAAATTTGTTTTCCTTATTATTATCCTCAAGACCTACAGTCTTTAAAAGTTGCGAAAACTGATTTTCAAGGTTAGTAATCGAATTCTGTATTATTGGAGAATTCTGGTTAGTAGTAAGACCTTGCCTAAGGTCGGTCAATAACCTGCTCTTATAATCGGTAAGTTCAGCGATAACCTAAGAAATGGGTGAACCGGATTGGAACTTTCTCAGGGTTTCATTTATGACTGGTTGGGGATGTATTAACTGAAGTTTTGATTGATCTTTTGGTAGAATTATTGCTTGCCGGTAAAAAGCAAATGCTAACTGGCAAAAATTCTGGATATTCTCACTTTGTTCAATCTTTTGTTGGTCACTTGCCTCGTTGATCGTTTTTATAATGGAAAAGATAGTTTTGCTTAAGAAAGACTTACCTGTATCATTAAATCCTGTTAACACTGTCAACCCCGTAAGTTCAATGTTTGCTGATTCGATGACACCAATATTTTTAAAATTAAAAATCATAGAAAATCCTTAGTTTGTTGTCTGGTCAAATGTAATATTTTAAATTAGATAAATTTATTAACAATTTTAATAATTATAATGTTAAAAGGTGTCAACCTATTTCAGGACAAGAGAAACAATCAGCTTGTGCATAACTAAATAGTGTTTTATACATAGTCTTATGACAGTTTTCTCATTAAAGGTATGAAAAGGCAGTACCCGATGCAAATAAATACCTGCCTGAACTTCTGTAATACAACATTTACATACTTAAAAATACTTCCTGTCATTGGTAGCCGTTGGTGGACCTATGTGACCTTTAGGATACGGTAGATAACTGACCGAAGGGTGATCAATATAATCTGGCATAGGGTAGACAGTTTGTCCAACTTTTACATTAAATAAACGTCCGATTATTTGATGCCTGATAACAGGGGAGGTTATGGTATAAATATGGCGGTATAAAGAATAAGTATTTATTTGGGGGGTATTTTTATATGTATATTAGTTCGAGCCCCGTCCGCACCGCTCATCAAATGAATAAAGCCCTTGAATTTCAAGGGCTTATCTTTTTTAATAGGGCTGTTTATGCGACCGTTGTGCAGCAAATTCCGAAACTCAACTTAAAACAGTAATTCCGTGCAAAACATAGGCTTAATATTGTGATGAAATTCACAGTAACGAAGTCATAACGGTAATAGTTTACTATTGCCACAGGTAAGATCGTTGCTCCTGCCGCTTGCTGTGAGGTCAATATTTTTATCCATGTGATATTCTGTAAAAAACATCAATAATTGCAAAAAATAGCCAAACCGAAGCAAAAACAATGAGAGTCTTGTTCCAATTTAGTTTACCTCTGGCTTTATCTATCCCGGCAACTGCTCCACCTATTATCAGGGGAATTAAAATATAAGCCAGAGAGTATCCTATTAGTTCTGGTAAAGACGTGATATTATCTAAATAATATCCTCTGACAAAGGTAAGCAGAACAACTAAAATGAAAATTAATAATAGAAAAGGTTTTGCGTTTTTCATAAGGGTTTTTCTTATTTATACCGTTCTGGTGTAAAAGTTAGTCTTAAAATAAAAATACCATTTTTGTCAAAATAAGTATAGATCCAAGTCACATTTTTATCTCTGTAGTCCTTTAGTTCCGGAGATGTTTTAATTTTATTTAGAATCAATGGTCCCAAGTGATTTGTTAAATTACTGATAACCAATGAATCCTTAATCTGATTTATTAGTGTGTAATTATATTGGAGAGTATTATGTTCAAAAGCATTTACATTATCCAATCGTGTTTCTTGATCAATCATTGCTGGACAACTTTTGTTTACTTCATTTGCAAAATCCATAAGTTCTTTATCAATTGAAGGTTTAGAATCTACAACTTCTTTATCATTTGAAGGAATTTTAAAAAAAAATTGTTTTATCACAATGAAAACCAATACTAAAATAAAAAGTCCACCTAACTGCTTCAATCTCTTATTCATGACTTCTCTGTCAGGCGATGGGGTTGTAGTTCCCATTTGAATAGGAACTTCAACTGGATGATTATCAAGGATTGGAGCTTCAATAGTTACAGGCAACTTTCGTTTGTTTTTCGCCATATAAGCTAAGACTATAATTAAACAAATCTGAACAACAAATGCAATAGGTTTTATAACTGACATAAGTTGCTCTGTTGTTGCTGAACCACCGGAGAGACCATTCCCAAGTCCAATAAGAAAGCCTGATATTATCATTATAAGGCATCCAATCCCAAAGGGTATTAATGTTCTCCATTTCCAGCCTTTATTCCACGCAACACATACTAAAATAAATTCAATAATTAATAACATAGTTTTGAATTTTAATGGAAGTTACGAATTTCCTAAGAATAAGCTTATTAAAATAAAAAGCCCCGGAGTGCTGATGTCAGGGACTAAATACTCACTGCATTTCAAAATATAAATCACCTGAGACCAAAAACAAATTATTTTGCTTCTGTTAGAATTAAGGTTTAAATTTGGTAACAATGAAAGTCAAACAGAAAAATAACGATCTATGGGAAAATTTTTGGGCGTAGACGGAAACTACCACGAAGAAGGTAGCTTTCTTGGAGTGGATGGTAAGTATCATCCGAAGGGTTCATTTTTGGGGGTGGATGGTAAGTACCATTAAGAATGTTACGGAGTGATGATGTCCTGGATAGGTAAGTATCACCAAGGGTAAGATCGTGGCTCCTGCCGCATCCTGTGAGGTCAATTTATTGTGCAGGCTTTATCTTTAATATTATACCACCGATTTTAAAAAAAGCCCCCGGAGCTGATTTCCGAGGCCGATAAAAAAATTGCTATCTGATCAATTAAGCTGTAAATTTGATAATGTAAGAGTTTACTGTTGGTGCTTTTCTCTGGCTTTTTTAGCTTTATATGTTTACTTTTATTGCTATATATAAGTTGTACATCATAATTAAAAGAAAATAAAATGAAGTGCCCACACTGTCTTGTTGAAATTAATCCAAAATTCCAAGAAGTTTATATTGGATCAGATGATGAGGGATATTGGTCGATTTATAGTATGAACTGTCCAAATGATGATTGTAAGAAATTGATTATTAGACTTGCAAAAGGAAATGTACCAAGAAATTCGCCACAGCGAGGTACCATAGGAATAGCAGGAATTACATCTCAAGTTTTCGTTAATCCTTTAACTTCGTCAAGACCTCCTGCTCCAGCCGAGGTAGACAAAAAATTTGCTTCTGACTACAAAGAAGCATGTTTAACCTTAGCGTTTAGTGCAAAGGCAAGCGCTGCATTAGGCAGAAGATGCTTGCAGAACATACTTAGAGAGAAAGCTGGCGTAAAGAAAAGTGATCTGTCTAATGAAATTCAGGAAATTATTGATAGAGGAACGTTGCTTTCACATTTAGCAGAAAGCATTGATGCTATACGCATTATTGGCAATTTTGCTGCTCATCCTATTAAAAGTACGTCAACCGGAGAGATAGTTGAAGTTGAGCCCGGTGAAGCAGAGTGGACTCTTGATGTATTAGAATCTCTTTTTGATTTCTATTTTGTTCAACCTGCCATTCTTAAAGCTAAAAGAGATGCATTAAATGCGAAATTAAGCGATGCGGGAAAACCACCGATGAAATAATTTCGGCAATTACAATCTCTGGAAATAATTAAAGTCAATCCAATGTAGATCGAATATTTCATTCAGGACTATCGGAAGTCTTTGAATATTGTCTTTATAGCCTCGATCAATATCAGGGATTTTGTCAAGATTGTAGAAATGTTGATAAAAATGGTACCTGTGTACCGGATTTATAACCCTTAAAATATTGACTATTAACAATTTTCTATTATGTTATTTTAGTCCAATAGAGACTTGAATCTCTGTTCATAATGTCAACTTAAAACATAAAAGGGGCTTTCATCTTAACGACTAAGCCTCTTCGCCCGATTCCCAAATGCAAAACATAACCGGACATTTTATTCGATGTTCGGGAACAAAACTTTTTTTGCCTTTACGGCTTCACCCAAACTGATGAGAGTTACTCCGGCCGTTGCGGACATAATTAAGCCCAGAAAATAATCAGAATATTCACAGGCAAAAAGAGTATAATCATTGATAGTTTTCCTATCAACTTCACCGGATTTAATCGCTGCAATTAAGAGAATTTTTTCCTCTCTATTCAGTTCACTGGAAAAGCCAGTGACCTTGACCACTTTTGGCCGGAATAAATTGACCATAGGTTGCCGGAGTTAAATCCTTGATGTCTAGAGAAATAAAATTATGGCAATCTGACCGGCCAAATGTGGTCAGTAAACCCGGCTCTTGCAATTTAATGGGGAAACTAAAAAAGTGGCTGAATTCGTTTTGATCAGTTCTATCAAAGCAGAAAATGCTGGACTTGAAGTTTATGTTCAAGATGTGAAGAAAATAGATACAGTTTATTTTAAATTTAACATCAATTTGCTGTCTAATCTCTATAAGAGATTAAAAATTTATCCTCCCCACAGGTGCAAACTCTTGCGGAGAACCTATGAGTAAAAAGAAGTAATTACATAGCTGCATGTTCAGCCAAAGTGACCTTT
>JBGOZX010000267.1:0-4592 GCA_041480425.1 Bacteroidia bacterium | reverse complement strand
GGAGAACATATCTGCCGTACAGGTTCTTTTTAGTTTCAAAGTTACCAGGATCTGAATACATATCCTGGAAGTTCCTGTCATAGATTACTTTCGGTTTCTCATTGGAGGCTGAAGGATTAATCAGGTAAGTCTTCATATTACGGGTGTCATACCATTGGTCATAACCCACGGCAAATTTATCGTTACCCCAGATAATCCCTGCAAACCGTTGCTGGGTTTTAAACAGAGAAGCTGCCTCAGAGGTAAAAGGTGCGTTCCAGAGGAAAACTTCATCCCTGTATTCGGCCTTATTGGCTTTATCACCATCATCAAGTGCAACGACATAAGATAAAGTTGAGGGTTTGTCGTTTCTCCAGCCCATATCTCTTTTTCCCTTTGGAGCTGAATCGAATCCTTTTGGCATATTTTCAATCAAAGGAACTTCATTGACTACCTTTATCTCATTCCCTTGAATATCATAAACAATTGATGTTTGCGGAAATCGATAAAAAGGTACTACATATGAGAATGGTTTTTGAATAGTTGTTATTAAAACATAGTTTCCATCGGGAGAAACACTTACATCGGCATACATCGCAGAGGTTTTAAATAGCTCAGATTTCCCTGTTAGTGAGATTTTATACAAATCGGATGTAATTAAGGTTTCAAAATTCTGTTCATCGGCTTTATTTTTTAACAAATCCTGAAAAGTTGGATTCTGGGATATAGCGCCATCGCTCGTTGAAACGGTGGGTCCTTTGGGTAAGTCTTTTTTTGTATCAATTAAAGCAGTCCTGTTTTTGGGTAATAATCTTACCAGCAAACTTTCATTATCGTTTAACCAGCTGATAGGATTCCCTATATTTGCACTGACAATTTCTTCAGTTAACCTGGTTGCCTTAGCGGTCTCAACGTCTAAAACCCAAAGTTCAACACCCTTGTTTGTTGTATGAGTAAAAGCAAATTTCTTTTCGTTTGGAGACAGCGATATATTGCTTATCCTGGGATTCTGTGGTAATCCTGCTACCTGAATTTCATCCTGGGCAGCAATTTTCCTGATTTTTAAATTATTGATATAGGTAATGGTACTCGAAATATTAGTGACAGGGTTGATACGTAAGCCACCTAACCGCATTTCTTCCTGATTTAAATCGTTAAGTGATTTGTATGTGTCGCGGTAGCTTAACAACATATATTCCTTTTTTGAGTCCATGGTTACTGTTGGAGCTCTTTCATAATCAGCTAATGCTAAAATTTCAGCAGATGGTTTCTGAAAAGTCAGATTCTCCTGTGCATCGGTGAACAGGTTTATGGCAATAAGTGTGATAAGAATCAAAATCGTCTTCTTCATGATTTGAAAGTTTTAGTTTTAAGATACTTTTAAATCTGTTCAATATGCAATAGGAGTTATGATTGTATTTTTTCACTCCTGATAATTCCTTATGGCTATTAAAATTAAGTCTTTTATTATATTTTTCATGCTGTTAATTGTAGAAAGTTAGTTGTATGAATATTTGATATTTGTATCTTATTTGTATCCCATAAAGTAAAAAGCCACTTAACATCAGCTTGTTAAAAGGGCTTTTCTGTACCCCTGAATGTTGAAAGTTGCAACCAGTTGAAAGACCTTACTTCTCCCATGCTGCCCCGATCAACTCCTTGTGGTTCGTAAGGTCATTATCTGGTACAATAACTGCTACCCATGTCTCATCAATAGACTCTGTTTTTCCATACCATTCCAGAGTTATTTTCCCCCCTGATTTTAAATTTACCTGTTTTGCAGAGCCTTTGATTGTCAGGTTACTGGTTCTGATGAAGAATTTGTGACTTCCGTTTCCCTGAATCCTTGCTGTAATAGTAACCTTTCCTTTAGCTGATGACACTTTTTAAACCTCAAAGTTAAATGAGTTATCAGGCCGGAGGTCCAGATTATATGTTCCGGCAGGAATGAATGTCAATGTTTTTTCCACTCCATTACTTTTAACCAAATATTCTCCTCGGGGAATCATTGCGTTGAACTGTCCGAGAGAGTCAGGTTCAATGTTGGTTAGTTGACCTGATGGTAAAATTTTAAACTCAACAGTTCCATCAGCTTTTCCCTGTACGGCTGCCGGCCCCTCGATATCTCGCATAAGTCCGATCCACTGGCTTACCGGATGTACCCAAACCTCTTTATAAGTCCATGTACTTTGCACCGGCCAATATGGTATATCACTTTCAGCACGAGTCTGGATACCAACAGGAAGAGCACCTACAATATCGCCTGAGGAGGGTGTATATAAAGGAGGAAAGTCGTACCCTTCTCCATACATGGTACTTTGTGAAAATGGATTGCGACCCACTATCCATTCCAACTGGTGGAGGGCAAGCTTTGCCGATTCCTGATCACCACGAAGTCGTGCTGCGTTGTTGAGCGCTTGTGCCTGAGGAAGAATAGTGCCAAAATGTCCCCGGTAATCCATCCATACCGGGAAAATGCGAAGGTAATATCCTTTTCCTAAAGGGATTCCGTTTAAAACCTGTTGGCGAAACGACTCCTGCCTGCTTTCCGGTACCTGAAGGTAATCTTTGTCTGTATATATAGATGAAGGTAGAACCCCATATGGTTCGGTATATTTGGCTATTGTTTTCAGGTACTGCGAATGTAAAGCTACTGCCGAATACCATTTCATCCAGTCGGGATGATCGGGAAAAGCTTCACAGAGCTGAGTGAGAGCAGCAATAGGTTCTTGCTCCCTGCCGTTATGACAATAATGAAGAATATTTTTTTTTGCCGGACTGGTGAAAAAGAAGCCAGTTATCGGCATGTCCATCTCAGGAAGTTTGCGTTGCTGCGATTCAATTATAATTTTCGCTAGCTCTACAGCTTTGCTTGCATAACGGCTATCTCCTGTGGAATGCCACAACTCTACAGAAGCTAATATTCCGGCAGATGCCACCTCATGTAATATGTTACCTGAATCGAATGATACGCTCCAAACTGCATTTGAAACCGGGTTTTCATCTAAAACAAGCTTTTCAACAGCAAACTGCCAGTCGGCTTTAGCCATCTTCAGAGAATAATTCGCAAGACGCGGATCTCTTTCTTTCAAAACTCTGTAAGCTATAGCTTCAGCAGATGAAGCTATAAAATTGGATTTAGGTGTATTTTTCGCTATTGAGGTAACATCGTCGAAATCGCCAATAATTCCATTCGTTCTGCGACTATTTACGGACCCTTCATTGCGAAATCCATCACCAAAGCTTGTTTTCAGAATCCAGTCAAGCCCCCATTGCGCTTCTTCAAGGAGTCGTTCATAAAGCCTGGAGTCATCTCCTTTTTTGTGCATCTGTTCTGCAAGGCTGAACATTGCATATACAGCTTCACCTGTATTGCGCAGCCCCTGTGTAAAGTCTCCGGCATCATGCCATCCACCATTAATAACCAGGCTTTTATCACCATGAACACAGGTCCAATCGCGATGACATGTGCCGTGCGCACCGGTAATAGGAGTGCCACAGCGCTCAACATAAAAAAAGTTCAATGCCTTCCAGATTGTTTGCTCCCAGATGTCAGGATCAATTCGAAAGGGTTGTGTCACTGTTTTACCTGCTTCAATAAAGTATGAGCCACTTTGTTGAATCTCAGAAAAATCAAGAAGCTGAAAAGTTCCTAAATGAGATGTAACAGTCTGGATCGGCTTTTTAAGCACTGTTTGACCTGTTTTCTCATCAACTATTCTGAATTCACTGGTTTTCAGATCATTTGCAATAGCACTTTTTGGAGAACCTGACTGGTAACCTGTATGACTAAATGATATTCGCCCCTGCCAGACAGGCCATCCTTCAACGTAATCAGGTTCAACTTTTTCAAGTTCCAGATCATCAAAATAAAAAGCTAAAGTATCCGTAGTTTCAGGTTCATTACCGGACATAATCGAAGATATTTCAAACTTTGATATTTTGTCACGTGCCACATTACCAATTTCCCAGACCACATGATTCCATTCATGGTTACGCAAGTTTACGGTATTCTCTCCCTCTTGTCCGAAAAGTGCCGGCAACTTTTCCAAACCTTCATTAAATAGCCTGAGCTCAAGCCAGTTTTGATAGGCCCCGGAGTTATCAGGATATATCCACATGGATATCCTGTTGAATTTACTCCAATCCTCGTTTTCGAAAATACGCCAGACCCCTGCATTCCCCCAGCCTCGACCGCTTTTGGGGCCAGGTCCATCCATTTTTGAAGGGAACTTTACAATAAGAGATTTACTCCCATCATGAGGTTTTTCATCGGACAGATTCATTTCAGTAACCATGTTTTTTGATTCAGATATTTTAGCTGTAATCCGTGAATCTACAACTGAAATAGCTCCACTTGTAAAGGGTACCCAGTGACCTGTGCTTTCCATATCATCCAAGATCCTGCTTTCCAGTACTTCCTTATTAAGCCATCTATATAATGCCGAATTCTGAATATTTACTTTCATTGGCTCCTGTCCTTTAGTTATCAAACTAATAGCCAACATTGCAATAATTATTCTATATGTCATTTCGTAAGTAATTTTTAAATCACTGAAAATATTCTGGGCACAATTATTATCTTAATTATGAAATATATAGAATGATAGTTT
>JBGOZX010000266.1:0-4627 GCA_041480425.1 Bacteroidia bacterium | reverse complement strand
AGCATGGCAAGGCTTTTTCTTTGTTAAGCACCCTCAAGAGGAAAAAGCCGAACGAACTGTGTCCACCGTAGCTTTAGCGAAGGTGGAGTGAGGCTTAATCCTTCTTTTTACCCCCCCACCCCCCAAGGGGGGCTTAAATCCAACTTACGAACCCCCGCCCCCTCCCTGCTATTATCGACCTCACCCTAAGTCCCTCTCCCAGGGGAGAGGGACTTAACCTTCTGATATTCTCTTTATTGCTGATTATTATTCAGTAGCATGGCAAGGCTTTTTCTTTGTTAAGCACCCCCGTTAGGATCATGAGCGAAGCGAATAATCTTCTCTCCGCTAAAAGATAATACTCCTCATTGATTTCGATGAGGAGTATTTCTTTCATACCCTCTGACCTTCCCATAAATTGGGACTTAGCGAGAAATAGTGAAATTAGCAGCACTTAATAAAAGCTAAACCAAATGCGGGGAATTAAAGGTTTGCAAATTACAAAACTATCAGTTAAATTTGTTTGTGTATGTCAAAGTTAGTGCTTTTAAACCCACACTGCTCTGAGCCAAATTCTTAGCGGCAACCTTAATGCAGCAGTCATTATACAGAGACTTACGGTATAGATTTGTATGAATTATTTTATTAGTGGTAATAAAGTACTTTATAAAGCTGAGAAGAAAGATACCCGTTTTAGAACAATGTGATGAATTCATAAATCAAATAATACACACTATGCACCTCCCCAGGCACTGTTTACTTCTATTTTTAAGCTGCTTCTTTTTTAACCTACACATAAGGGCTCAAATTGTGTCCGATGAACCTGATTCTTTGGGGCCTTTTTGTCTGAAAAACATTGATGCCTGGTCCATTCATTCAACTACTATCGGCGAGGAATATACTTTATATGTTTTGAGAACGGCAGCATACGATACCAGTAATATAGAATTACCGGTTCTGTATATGACCGATGGCGATTGGAATATGACGGTGGCCATGAATTGCTTTAGTATGTTACGGCAGGATTATAATACCCGTGAACCATTGATTGTTGGAATAGGATATGGAAAAGGAAAAAATCAACGTTTCCGGGATCTCAATCCTGAAAGCGGTGGGCCCGCTTTTCTTGCATTTATTGAAAAAGAAGTAATCCCATTTATTGATAAAAAATATCGTACGAATAACGAAAAAGCTATCTATGGGTATTCTATGGGAGGTATGTTTACCACTTATATTCTTTTTAACCGTCCTGATTTATTTGATATGGTGTTTATTGGTGCTCCCGGTAATAATGGAAGTCAATTGATGCCTACTGCAAAACAATATTTTAATGATCATAAAGATTTAAAGAGTAAAGTTTTTATCGGGGTAGGTAGTTATGAAAAGGAAGTGGTAAGAAATATTAATTTATTTACAAATTATTTGCTGTCATTCAAATGTCCGGGTCTCATCATCAGGAAAGATTTTACTCCAGGTGCTAGTCATGGAGCTGCATTGGCTCAGGTTATGCAAAATGCTATTGCTTTTGGTTATTGTGACCGTCACAAAGCAATAACAGTTGATCCTGACATTTATAATCAGTACAAGGGAAGATATATAAGTAAAAATAAATCATTTCCCGATGTGTTAATATTTACAGATAAGAATAAACTATACTGGAAATTAACTAAAGCCGATGATCTTCCTATTGAGTTAATTCCACTGAGTAGAACAGAATATTTTATGGTTGAAAACGAACGAATACTTTATACATTTAAAAAAGAAAATAATAAAACAACGATGGTTGTAGTTCCCCAAGATAATATTGAATATTATTTTACCAGGGAAGAATAAAAGACACGATTAGTAAGCGCACATTCATTTTCTTTCCATATCTCTGATTAAGCTCCCCGCAGAGGATCACGCGATCCTCCGATAGGCGGAGAGCATAATCCTCTATATCTCATGAACTAACCCCCTTCCCCTCTCTGCCACCCCTGCATTGCTCCGCCGTAGCGGCTACGCGAAGGCGCAGCAGTCTGGCTCCTAAAATTAGCCAAATGGCTAATTTCTTAACGGTCGTTCCTGCAAAGAGGGGTGACTTTTTAAGTATATTTCTTTGATATTCATGATGTTAAATTGTATCATCAGGTTTTAAACGAGCAGCACTTGGCAAGGCTTAATAATCTGTAAATAAAGAAAGTCCCCGGAGCTGATTCCGGGGGCATATTTAATTGTGTTATCTCGTTCTATTATTCTTTACCTGGACAGACTATTCTGTAAGACCAGGACCAATCTGGATATATTGTAATTTTCATAATATAATGGATGCTGTTATTCCCTTTTAGTTTAAGATTGGTACTACATGTAATATATCCATCTTTTGGTATGTTTGCCTTGACAGTTTCATTTACCCAATAAACCTCACCTGTATAATAATCAGTAAATTCACCTTTGGCTTTGGATATTTCCCATACTTCTACCCCATTTTTAAAATGGGAAATATTTTTCCAGGTCATATCGCCTTCTATTAACGCAACAAACTCACCATCGCATTCCACATATTCGGAAATATAATAATCACCATACCATACTACAGATTTTGTTCCTTCCACGACCGGGTTTTGAGGAGGAGGGGGATAATCTTGTGCAGAAAGCTGATTCAATCCAATGCCTAATAAAAGGCATAACATAAGGAATGTTTTTGTTTTCATAGCTATTTGATTTTAGTTTAACCTGGAGTTAACTGCAATTTTTAATAAAGTTCCCCAAAATATTCAGCGACACATAGCAATTTTAAAGGAAAGACTTACAATTTTCCCTTGAAATATTGAACTTTTCAGAGGACTCTTTGAGTTATTGGCAAAAGTTACCTGCAGTCTCTTAAAATCAACAAATGTGCTTAGAAATCCCCTCGCATTCATTGTTGCCCGGCGGCAGCCTTTTTTGCTTCCTCAAGATTAAGGAATGCAGCATGATTATAAATTGAATATTGTCTTCTTAAATCCCAACTTTTCTGAAGAATATCAAGTGCCTCCCTGTACTTGCCTTGTTTGTATAATCCCCAGCCTTTTGTATGTAAACTATTATAACTGTCAGGATTTATTTCCAGCGCCTTTTCAATCAGTTCCAAACCTTCATTAATATTTCGATCTCTATTAATAAGGAAATAAGCAAGATTATTTATTCTTGCCGGATTTTCAGGTTCGAATGCTAGTGCCTGCCTTAAATATTCCTCTGCTTTATCAGGAATACCAGCCATGCTATAAACATAGGCCAGGCCATGTGTTATGTTTGCCTCAGACCACGATTGTTCTTGCCTGATTGAAATCCACTTCTCAATATAACGATTTGCCGCAACTGTATCTCCTTCAGTCAATGATAGATAAGCTTGCTGGTCAATTATCTCAGGATTACCGGGGAAATCCTTGTTTGCTTTCTTATAAAGCTTTTTTTCCTTTTTATACTGTCCCGTTTTATGATATGCAATTCCAAGTTCATTATAGAATGCTGTCCAAAAAGGTTTTGTATCCCATTTATGAAATATTTCAAGTGCCTTTTCAAATTCAGGGATTGCTCTATCATATTGAAGCATTTCAAGGTAGCTATCACCTAATTGAAAATACGTTATTGGTTGCTGGTCATCAATTTCTTTCAACTGCCCAAGGCATTTAATTCTGTCATTCAGTGTTTTAAAGTTAATGGCATACAGAAATTCAGCCCATATTCTTTGCGGCATAGTCATCATATCCAATTTTCTGTAGTACCTTAAGCACCAGACTCTCCCCTCCTCATAATTGCTCTCGTTATAATATGCGGTTGAGATCTTTGCCATAGCTCCGACAAGGTTTGAATCAATTGACAGAGCCTGTAAAAACCAATCCTTTGCTGTGGGAAAATCATTTTTATAATAAGCAATTTGTCCATAAAGAAAATATCTGTATGCTTCAGGCGAATTTGTGGATGAAACAAACTGATTTGGAAATGCGACAGGTACCACCTTTTTCAATTTAGATATTATAAGAAAATCCCTTGCCATCACTGAAAGTGAATCTAACATATGCAGTATTTCCCCGGAGGTTCCATCTATCTGAAAAGATTTAACAGGCTCTTTTGATTTTGAGTTAATTAATTGTGCATTTACACGTACTGTAGCACCTGACTGGCATATATTGCCATAGATGAAGACATTTGCATCGAGTTTCCTTGAGATTGTACTGGCAACAGAAGGTGTAATTGAAGCATAATCAGTAAGACCTTTGCCTTGAAGTAACCTGTTAATAGTTTCTGTTTGCCGGACCTGTAGGTCTTCGGAGTTTGAAAGGGAGGTGATCAAATTAGTCTGGATCCCATCCTGCCAGATATCCCAGAGGGTGTCATTGGTCATATTATGAAATGGCATTACTGCAATAGAAATTCTGCCATCTGGCGATATAAGATCATCTGCTGATTCAGATTTATTGGCTTTCTTATATATAAGTAAAACAACGGTTCCTGTTAACAGAGCAAGAAACAGTACTACGGGAAGAGTTAGAAAAAAAGTTCTTATCGTACTTTTTCCTGGTTCATTTTCAACTGCATCCTTATTCAGGTTATTTGCTATATGATTATCTGAATCCCTTTTTTTTACTTTCCCGGGAGGATAGCCGAAAAACTCATGGAAACATTT
>JBGOZX010000265.1:0-4669 GCA_041480425.1 Bacteroidia bacterium | reverse complement strand
TCGGGGATATCGGAGTGAATGTTACCGCCGGTGGTAACCAGATGTTCCGGTCAATGGAGTCGGAATATCAGAGTGCACAAGATTTTATTCAGCCGGGATTATATACAGTAATGAATGGACGTCAGAAATCTGCATCGCATGGTTTAACGGAAAGAGCTGTAAATTCAATTTATGGTGCAGCCGAAGTTTCATACAAAAACTATTTATTTTTGAATGCTACCGCACGCAATGACTGGTTCTCAACTCTTGCGCCTGACAACCGAAGCATACTTTACCCGTCTATAACTGGTAGCTTTATTTTTTCAGATGCTTTAGAGTTCTTACCTGACTGGATTTCTTTCGGAAAACTCAGGTTATCATATGCAGAGGTAGGTGACGACAATGTTGATGCTTACTCCAATATACAATTTTATTCTATTAACTCTAATCTGTTCGCAGGACCAGGAGGCTCTGTGCCTGTCGGAGGTTATTCCTCTGGTACAATCGCAAATCCAAATCTTCGTCCCCTGAGGGTCGGTGAAATTGAAGGTGGAATTGACCTGAGATTATTCAATAATAAAATTGGATTCGATTTTGCATTATACTCCAAGAAAACTACCGATCAGATCGTATCAGCAACAACCTCACAGGCTTCCGGGTTTTCTTCCCAGTTAATAAATGTCGGGGAAAGTGAAAGCAGGGGATTTGAATCTTCGATCCAGGTATCTCCCATTGAGACCAAATCTTTTACATGGAGCATAAATGCTAATATTTCATATAATACTTCAAAAGTTTTAAAACTGGGATTAAGCGATAAAGATACAGTGATAACAGTGGGTAGTGTCTATCAGATTGTTGGCCGGCCATTAGGACAGCTTTACTACTACATGCAAAAGACAGATGCTGATGGCAATAAAATATTTGATAAGAACAGCGGCTATGCCGTACGCAGCGACAGCCGTGTAAACGTAGGAACCATGCTTCCCACATGGTTTGGTGGTATAACCAATACTTTTAATGTCGAAGGGGTAATTCTGTCGGTTTTAATTGACTTTAAACTGGGTAAGAATTACGTTAGTAATTTTGGAGCTAATCATGATTACTGGCGGCATGGAAAGCATAAAGGTACACTGCCCGGCCGTGATGTAGGATATGTTATTGGAGATGGGGTAAATCCCGATGGATCAGTTAACACGACTCAGGCTCAGGTTCAGCCTTACTATGAAAATTTTACCGGACAAGGTATTGAAGACCCCTTTGTTAAAAATGCAGGTTTCTGGAAATTACGTCAGATCTCCATAGGTTATGATTTTGTTAAGTTCCTTCCAAAGATACAATATATAAAGGGACTTAGACTCAGCATAGTATCCAATAATGTTGCCATACTTAAAAAATGGGTGCCAAATATGGATCCTGAAGATATCTTTACCTTCGATGATACAAGTCTGACCGGGAATGTTTCAGCTTATCCTTCTACACGAACCCTTGGATTTAACCTTAATGTTAAATTCTAGCTGTCTGGATTATTTAATAATTTTAAAAAGTAATAATATGAAAAGCATTAAAAAATATTTGACAGGATTGCTGACTGCAACGCTCCTTTTTGCAAGCTGTGATAAGAATTTCGATGAAATAAATACCAGCAAGACCGCTTTCGTATCTCTTGATCCTGCATTTAAGCTGAACAAGGCTATTATTAATTTAATGGAGATGGGTTCGCGTGTACAGCAGCTCCAGATCGCGCAATGGCTTACAAGTCCGTTCGGATCCAGCCTCGCAGGAGCAAATTATAGTCAGTTTGTACCGGCCATGCAAGAATTTCCCTGGACTAGTTTTTATCCATCTTCTGTGGTAACAACGGTCGATATAATTAATCAGACAAAAGATGATGCCCTCAGAACTAATCTGTATAATGCGGCAAGGATATGGAAAGCTTATACTTTCATGATCCTTACGGATACATATGGTGATGTACCCTATACAGAAGCCGGAAAAGGATATCTGGAACAAAAAACTAAACCGGTCTATGATACTCAGGAAGCCATCTATACCGATATCCTGAAGGAATTAGATGAAGCCTCGGCAGCCCTGGATCCCGCCCAACCTAAAATATCGGGTGAAATACTTTACGGAGGCGACGTTACCAAGTGGAAACGTTTTGGTTATTCGCTGCTTCTGAGAGCAGCAACGCGACTTTCAAAGGTCGATCCCACAAAAACGCAGACTTATGTAACAAAGGCTGTTGCCGGCGGATTAATGCAGTCGAATGCTGATAATGCAAAGCTGCTGCGTACTCCAGAGTATCCAAATCCAATAGGAACTGAGATCTCAGGAAATGAAAAGGCAAATTATTATGCCCAAAAATATTTTGTAGAGTTACTGAAAGCTACAAATGATCCACGGATAGGCAGCTGGTTGCATCGCTATGTGGGTGCACAAAACGCTACTCAGCAGACTACTAGCATTAGAACTAAAGATCCTGCTTTAGTTAAGGGTATGCCTCTTGGATATAATGATGTAACAATAGCATCGACATTTGCAGCAGAGGGTGTTGCGAGTTTGTACGATTATTCCCAGTTTGACTGGCTGGTTGTGTTTACCAACACCTCCCCTCAGTGGTATTGCACTTACTCGCAAACCCAGTTGCTGTTAGCTGAAGCAATTATGAAAGGCTGGACAACAGGAAATGCAGCAACTAGTTATTCGAATGCTATACAGGCTGATCTGGAGAGGATGGCTGATTTTGGTACACAGGCAGCAATTCCTGCAGTTACGATAACAGCTTATGTTGCAGCTAATCCTCTGGTTGCCGGAAATGAATATAAAATGATCGGTGAACAGTACTGGGTAGTCTCTATACCTAATGGATTCGAGGGCTGGTCGAATTTCCGCCGTACCGGTTATCCGCAACTTGTGCCTAATCCATATCCTGCTTCTGAAATTCCGGGAGAGTTTATCCGCCGGCATGTATATCCTGACGGAGAGTCTGTCGCCAATAAAGCAAATCTGGATGCTGCAATAGCAGATCAGGGTGGAGCAGCTAACACTAAGATGAACGGAAGAGTATGGTGGGATAAACTATAGTGTCAGATTAATATTTGTTCGTTTACACTTCAGAACGAAGCCATCGGCTACATCTTAAACTGAGGTGTAAACGGACATTTGACATTTTTTAAGTATTGATTCATAATGATTAAATAATCTTTTAAAAAGAATGAAATCAAAAGAAAATAAATTAAAAACAAGGCGGCGAGATGCTCTTAAAACTCTTGGACTTGGCTCTGCAGCTCTTCTCACAGGAGGTCTGGGAAATATTTCCTCTGCTCAGGCTGTCTCCCAGGGAACATTGCAAAAGCCTCCGGCAGGATTAACACCGATAAAAATTAAAAGTGTAAAAGCCATTGGTGTTAAATCAAATCCGGAAGGAAGAGGCTCAAATCTTATCGTGGTGAAAGTTGAAACAACAGAACCCGGATTGTATGGATTGGGCTGCGCTACCTTCACTCAGCGTGCAGAAGCAGTTGTTACTGCCATCAATAAGTATATGCCTGACTTTTGCATAGGGCGTGATGCTGATAATATTGAAGACATGTGGCAATCCTTTTATGTCAGTTCCTACTGGAGAAACGGGCCTGTTTTAAATAATGCATTAAGTGGTCTGGATCAGGCACTGTGGGACATAAAAGGAAAACGGGCGAATATGCCTGTTTACCAGCTGTTAGGCGGCAAGTGTCGTTTTGCCGTTGATACTTACACTTCAGTTGGTGCTGCTACACCTGAGGAGGTTGCTGATCGTGTTCTGAAAGAGATGGAAGCCGGCCAGCGTCATGTCAGGATACAATTAGGGGGATATGGCGGGGTTGGGACAATTGGTAATAAACCTGATTTTAAAGAGGCGGGATTTGGAATGCCCAACGATAGTTTTATGGATGATCAGGCATATTTAAGAGCAGTACCTAAAATATTTGAAGGAGTAAGAAAAAAGTGCGGGGAGGAAATCGAATTGCTTCATGATATTCATGAGAGGTGCCAGCCATTAGATGTTATTAATTTGTGCAGAAAGCTGGAAGAGTATCGTCCATTCATCATTGAAGATCCACTCTCTCCTGAAAACACACATTGGTGGAAACAGCTGCGCGAAAGTACTGTAGTTCCTTTTGCAATGGGAGAGCTCTTCAATAATATCAATGAGTTTTTAGAGCCTATGGTTAATCATTATTTTGATTACATACGCATCCATGTTTCGCAAATGGGAGGAATAACTCCTTGTATGAAAGTTGCCAGGTTAGGCGAATGGTTTAATGTAAAAACGGTATGGCATGGTCCTGGAGATGTTTCCCCGGTCGGACATTCAGCTCAGGCTCATATGGACCTGGCTACCTGGAATTTTGGTCTGCAGGAAGGCGGAGGAGTATTTTCAGATTATCTGCGTGAGCTGTTCCCGGGATGTTGCACAAAGAAAAATGGCTATATCATTGTGAATGAAGCTCCGGGTCTGGGGATAGATATAAATGAAAAAATGGCCGAAAAATATCCAATAACCAATAATGCAGGTAATTGGACAGTACGTAAACGGGACGGGACAATCATAAGGCCATAATTTCTGCATTATTTGACTATTTTATTATTATGAAATCAGTCCGGGAAATCTGAATCTGGAAACGCATAGCTATCTTAGTTATGCGTTTCC
>JBGOZX010000264.1:0-4674 GCA_041480425.1 Bacteroidia bacterium | reverse complement strand
GGGGCCGTCTCAAATCAATAATGAGAAGGCTTCTTTTTTTTTTACACCTTAATCGGATTTGCTTAAAATTTTGGTTTAGGCTTTTCCAAGTTGTTGGTTTTTTAAAAAGCAAGACTATTTACCTAATTTTTCACAGCTATTTTGCTCGGGTTGTGAGCTAATGACATTAATCCGACCTCGATTTCGACCTTTTCTTTACCTCTGAGCAAAAATTTCCTATAGTTTCTATTTCCATTTATTACTTATACAAACATTCAATTAATTTCAGAGAATCATTGTTAATCGCGAACAGAAATCCATCTTTTCCTGAAGCCAGTTTTATCTTCCTGATTGCTTTTACCTCTCCTTTAACAGCAAGCCCGCTTTCTGACGGCGGAATAACCCGTATTTCACCTTTGGCATCTGACTTCAATACCAGCCCTATACTTGCATCATTTCTCGGGGTCTCTACTTCCGAATCGTATAAATTGCCGGCAACAATAAAAGCAGTACTTTTCTTATCCTTTATTTCAGCAATAGCATTAATCGAAGATAATTGCGCCCAGTTTGGGAGTTTATGCATTTTGAATACTCCGTTCCCTTTATTTTCAATCCAATGATGTGCAAAAGTATTTACCTTGTAATGTAAAGAAGCTTTTAACATTTGATCTCCATATATATCCTGAAGTGTTGCCTTTGCAAATTCTTCGTAACCTTTGTATCTGAGTCCGATAAACGGAATCTGTCTGGACGAGGCATCAAAACCGGCAACCGGATAATTAACTCCATTTTCACTGTAGCCCAGGACGATGTCTTTTTGGCCGTTTACATCAAAATCATTGGCATATATTTCAAACGGTTCTGTTTCGCTGGTTTTATATTTGTAATTCAGCCCGAGGTTGCCTGCTACGTAATCGCCATCACCATCATTATCTATATCCAAACTGGCGATGCTATACCACCAACCGACAGTTTCTTTAAATCCTTTTGCATCAGAAACATCAATAAATCCATTTGGAGTATTCTCATAAAAGTGAATCTTCATCCACTCACCCACAATGATCAGGTCAACATCACCGTCGCTGTCAAAGTCGTCCCAGATTGCATCCGTAACCAGGCCTAAGTTTAAAAGCGCCGGGGCAATTTCCGGAGTACTATTTTCAAATTTCAGGTCAGCACCTTTTTTACCATTATTTTTAAGGATATAACTGTTTGCGGGGATGGGATGATTTCCTGGAACAAGTCGTCCTCCCACGAATAAATCAAGATCTCCATCTTTGTCATAATCTGCAGCTCTTACACATTTGCCACTTTGATTCAGATCGACAGGGAGGGAATTTGTGCTTTTTACAAAGCCTTTCTCTGTGTTGAGGTATAGCCTGTCCTGGTAGAAATCTGCTTTCTTCCTGTCATCATTTCCCCCACTTACAACGTACAGATCCAGCCTTCCGTCATTGTCGGCATCAAACAGAAGGGCACCTGTATCTTCATAAATTGAATCAACTATCCATGGGCCGGGAATTTCCTTGAATGTACTCTTATCAGTTTGCAAATACATTGCACCGGGGAAGCCCTTTCCATTGCCGATAAAAAAATCTTCAACCCCGTCCCCGTTAACATCCCCCACAGTTAAACCAGGGCCCATCCGGGAATTTTTATAGGGAAGCAGCGGTTCTAATTCAAAATCGTTGTAATTATCCTCCCGATGAATAAAGGTTATTCCGGACTTCTGTGTGATATCAGTAAACGCGGATACTTTTTTTGTCTCTTCTTTTTTTGTAAAAACTGCATCCGAATATTTTAATTTTATTGTTTGATCTGCACTTACCTCTTTCATTACCTGTTGTTTACCATCTGGCCAGGTAATTGTTAATTCATCTATGATTGCTGTATTACCCAGTCCGAAATGTATAACCGGTGGTACGCTTGACTGGTAGCCCCTTGTAAGTGTCAGTTCCTGATATTGGGTAATATCGCCGGTTTTCGCCTTAACCGTGCTTCCCAGGCCGAAAAGATTATTTTTCGGACCGGCCAGTTTAATTTTTATAAAGTGATGATCTTTATTGGCTGCTTTGTTTTCATAAACGGATGATACTTGATTTACCGTACTGATCACTATGTCAAGATCACCATCGTTATCAAAATCTCCGTGTGACATTCCGTTTGTCAGGTTAGGCTCATCGAATCCCCACGTGTCTGATTTATCAGTGAAAGTTAAATCTCCATTATTTTCATAGGCATAATTTCTTACCGGGGTACTTGGGAATAGCTCTGGACGGTATTCCTTCATTTGTCTGAAATACACATTACCGTTAGGATCATCCAGGATATCGCGATTATTAATGTCCTTCAGAACACCGTTGGCAACAAACAGGTCTTTGTTTCCGTCATTATTCATATCAAGAAAAACACCACCCCAACTCCAATCTGTATAGGCAACACCTGAAAACAGCGAAATACTGCTAAAAATCGGGATGCTGTCAAAGATCCCATTGTTAAGTTGCAAAGAATTCTGCATGTACTGATAATGCATGCCAAAACCAACACTTAAATCAAACGTTTCCTGGCTCATGGGTATCACGTTCACCATTCTGCGAAAATGATCCTCAGGGGTCATATCAATCTGGAACATATCAACCAGTTCATCGTTATTGAAATCTGCGGCATCAAAGCCCATACCAAAAATGGAAGTTTGAAAGGTGGCCTCTTTAAGAATATCTCTAAAAGTGCCATCGCCCTTATTCATGTAGAAACGATCAGGTGGATTAAAATCATTGGATATGTATAAATCTTTCCATCCATCATTATTAAAATCCATGGCAACTACTCCTATAGACATACCAAAATTTCTTACACCGGCTTCATCTGTAACATCCGAAAAAGTTCCATTCCCATTGTTTTTGTATAAATGACCCGATTCTTCGAATTTGTTCTCAATCATTTTGTTATGATAGAATTCGGCTCCCATACTTACCAGAATTATTGGGTAGTTGGCAACATATAAATCCAGAAAATCGTCATTATTATAATCAAAAAAGGTAGCCTGAACAGATGAGCTTTTATCATTGATACCATAAGCTTTTGCGCTTTCAGTAAACGTATTGTCCTTATTATTGATAAAAAGCAGGTTATCCGATGGCTGGTATTTTCCTGAAACACACACATAAATATCCAGCCAGCCGTCGTTATTCACATCGGCCATGGTTGACCCTGTGAACCACTGGTGATTGCCTGTGATACCTGCTTTTTCAGAGATATCTTCAAACTTCATGTTACCCTTGTTAAGGTAGAGCTTATTTGGAACCAGGTTTCCTGTGAAAAAAATATCATCCAGTCCGTCATTATTGATGTCGCCCACGGAAACACCTCCGCCCATATACATATATGGAAAAACCGTGTAGTTCAATGTGTCATTTTCTGTCAATTCATTTATGAAATGAATACCTGACCTTGAAGGGGATATTTTTACAAAGGTTTCTTTAGAGAGTTTGCTGCATGAAAACAGTGAAAGACTTAACAGTACTAAACAGAAAGTGAATTTCATAATCTGAATTAAATGATCTATGGGCCTAAGATATTATAATCGCAGGTAAATAAACAGGAAGCTTTTATAATTCTTATTTTACTCTGAATATCTGAAGCCTGTCATTATTGTTCCCAACCAGAATTTCCTTGTCTTTGTTATTAATGTGAATTAACGCCAGGCTTTTTACATCACCCGGGGCAAAGAATCCCGACGATTCGTAAGGTACAGCTATGAAATGGCCCTCTCCGTCTCCTTTCAGGAAAACTCCAATTCCTCCGTCGTTTCTTGGGGTTACCACCTCTACATTATACAAATTGCCTGCTGCAAGAATATCCAGATGCCCATCGCCGTCAAAATCATCGATGATCATATCATTTACAGATGATAATTGGGCCTCATTGGGCAATTTACTCATGACAAACTCACCATTTCCTGTGTTTTCAAAATAGCAGCTGGCAAAGGTCTCGGCTTGCAGGTGAAGGGACTCTTTCAGCACTTTCCTGGTATAGACATCCGAGATCGTTGCTTTGGCAAAGCTTTTAACTGTAGGGAATCTAAGGCTGAGACCAGGATTCTGGGTTACAAAACATGATCTGCTTCTCACCGGGTATTGTTTATTACCCTGGTAATAGCTAAGGGCAATGTCTGATTTTCCATCATGGTCAAAATCTGCAGCAAATACATCAAAGGTCTTATTGAAACTAGCTTTATATCTGAAGTTTAAGCCAAGGTTACCTGCTACCAGGTCAATGTCGCCATCTTTATCGAAATCGGCACCTTCAATACTGAACCACCAGCCTTTTGTGCCTTCTATCTCAGTTTTGCTGAATTTTCCGTGATCGTTATGGTAATAGCAAACGGGCATCCATTCTCCTACTACGATTAAGTCGGGCCATGAATCATTATCGATATCGCCACAGAAGGCATCGGTTACCATGCCCGCTTTGACCAGCTCCGGAGCTAACTTTGTCGTAACATTCTCAAATTTCACAACGCCGTTTGCCGATTTGTTTTCGAGTATGTAGCTTTGAGCCGGGAAGGGATAATGGTGTGGCACCTGTCTTCCACCTACGAACAAATCGAGATCACCATCTTTATCAAAGTCAAATGCTTTAACGCATGACCCACTTGAAGTGGTTACCGGTAAAGCCTTTTCATCTGTCATGTAG
>JBGOZX010000263.1:0-4681 GCA_041480425.1 Bacteroidia bacterium | reverse complement strand
GCAAATATTGCGCCATACCGGCTTGCCACCGGGACAACTCCATGCCAACAAACGGGACATCGGGCCGGTTGGCTGCGCCGGTAACACAAACTACTCCAATTGCCGTGCCGTTATGTTTAAGATTTTTCTGCATAATACCGTGATAGCCAACGCGCAAGCAAGAGTTTGGCAGCTTACCACCGCGACAACCCCCGCTGCTGCCAAACACATGCTTTTTTTGCCTACCCGGACTTTTAAGCAAACAAGATTGTACATTTGTAGTAAATGCTTAGCAATAGAGACCTGCTGAATTCGTTCCAATATTATATACGGTGATTTTTGAAAAGAAATGATTAAGACAATTGCATTAACATTTTGTTTCCTTTTGACAAATTTCGTATTGCTAGCACAAAAACATACCATTTTTGGTACCATTAGCGATTTGGAAAACGGAGAACACTTAATCGGAGCAACAATCTCAATAAAGGATAAAAATATAGGTGCTCTAACAAATAATTATGGATTTTATTCGCTCACAATTCCAGAAGGAACATACAATATTACCTTTTCATTTATAGGTTATAAAACCACTACTTATCAGGTCGATCTTTCCTACGACACAACAATTAATGTCGGATTAAAGTCTGATATAACTTCCCTTAATGAAGTGGTTATCGTGGCTAAAAACAATAGTAATGTTTTTGTCAACCAGATGGGTAGTCACACATTAAATTTAAATACAATAAAACTTACTCCTTCCGCGGTTGGTGAAATTGACCTGATTAAAAACCTGCAATTGCTTCCAGGAGTTCAGACTACAAACGAAGGCACAACAAATTTGTCTGTTAGAGGAGGTTCATTCGATCAAAATCTGTTCTTACTTGATGATGCACCTGTATATAACCCATCACATGCCTTAGGATTCTTTTCTACTTTTAATCCAGATGCAATCAGCAGTGTAAAAATCTATAAAACCGCTTTTCCTGCCCAATATGGAGGGAGACTATCCTCCATCATTGATATCAGGATGAAAGAAGGAAACAACCAAAAACTAAGTTCGAGTGGCGGTGTTGGCCTTATAGCTAGTAGATTATCTGTAGAAGGTCCTTTGAAAAAAGACGAAGCATCATTTATAATTAGCGGACGATACAGTTATGCTGGATTAATGGCCAATGCTCTAGGCTCATTGGGACAAGAACTCCGGATTGGTAGCCTTCGGGATTTTCAGAACAATAACGAGATTAACTTTTATGATCTGAATGCCAAAGTCAATTACAAAATTAAAAATAATCACTTTTACCTTTCTGCATACTCAGGAAGGGATCATTTCTATTATTACTCTATAGATAACAATGCAAGCATGGATTGGGGAAATCAAACGGCAACAGCCAGATGGAACCATGTGTACAATTCAAGACTTTTTTCAAATACAATGTTTGTGTATAGCAGCTATGATTATTCATATATACTCAAAGATGATGCAAGACACTTCAAGTGGTCATCAAACTTGCAGGAAATTGATATTAAATCTGATTTTGACTATTTTATTAACCCTTCAAACCATCTTAAATTCGGTATTTCAATAGAAAAACATAAATATTTCCCAGGTAAAATTGAGCCACGGGATTCTACCTCCTTGACCAAACCATTTGAGTTAGACAATCAAAAATCTCTGGAGAGCTCTTTATACATTTCTAATGAACAGAAAATCAATGACAAAATCAGTCTTAGTTACGGGTTAAGATATTCAATGTTTTTTCTGCTTGGTGAGAGTACTGTTTATTCCTACTCCCCCGACATGTCAATCATTGACTCTACCAATTACGGAAACGGTGAGTTAATCCAGTTTTACAATGGAGTTGAACCCAGAGTAGATTTAAGATATCTGATAAATAACAATAACTCCATCAAGGCTTCATACACGTATGTCACACAATATCAACACCTGTTAAGCAATTCATCTGTCGGACTTCCAACTGACGTTTGGCTCCCGGTAAACAAACTGATAAAACCACAATATTCAAACCAGTATTCTATCGGGTACTATAAACTTTTTGCTGACAACAAGTATGAATTCAACACAGAGCTATATTTCAGGAGATTAGGCAATATTATTGACTACCGAGATAATGCTGACTTATTTTTGAATCCGCACCTTGAAACCCAAGTTTTAATTGGGAAGGGACAATCATATGGAGCTGAATTCTATATCGAAAAAAAGACTGGTAAACTGACTGGCTGGATAAGTTACACATTATCACGAACCACTAAGCAGATTAATGGTATCAACAACAATGAGTCATATCCAGCCACTTATGATAAAAGACATAATCTTTCACTGGTACTGCTATACAAATTATCTCCGGCATGGGATTTTGGTTCGACTTTCAAATTCACCTCGGGTGGATACATTACAATTCCAGAAGGTTCATTCAACTACTATGGGATCTCATTTAATTATTATACCAGCCGGAATGGTTACAAGCTCCCTCCATATCACAGACTTGACATTTCATTCACATATAAAAATCCAAAAAAACAACTCAAAAACTGGAAACCCGAATGGAATTTTGGTATATATAACCTTTATGACCACAAAAACATTTTTTCTCTCTTTATCAAAATGGTTGATGGTGATTTTAGTACATCAAAAGCATATAAGATGTATTTGTACGGTATAACACCCTATTTCACTTATAATTTCAGATTTTAAAATGAGAAAAGTAATCATCTTATCCCTTTTATTGATTTCATTCACAAGCTGCGTCGATGAATATGACCTTGATCTTGATAAAGTAGATTCAAGATTAGTGGTTGAGGGATTAATTACTAACCAAAAAGGCCCATACTATATTCGCTTGACAAAAAGCCACACTGGTAAGTTTATAGAGCCTATTCATTCTGATATTGATAGTTCAAAAGCTATTATGAATGCTTTGATCATTGTTTCAGACAATGTAAATCAGGTTGATACTTTGATACCTATTGATATTAACGAGGATGAATATGATTACAATTTTCAGTTCGGATACTTCTATAAATTTCTATATGACAGTTATGGAAATATTACAGATACCCTTATCCTGGAAGACCCTATTGAATTCAGGCACGATCGTGGATATTACAAAACAAAACACTTAGTTGGAGTTCCGGGAAGAACTTATTTCTTAAAAGTAATATCTGAGGGGAAGGAATATCAAGCAAGTGCTTTTATGCCTCCAGTTCCTGATATTGATTCACTTGGTTATATGAAAAAAATCATGGAAAAAGATGGACAGGAATATTACATCCCTTTACTTTACTTTTCAGAACCCCAGGGTATTGAAAATTATTATCTGATTCAATTGAATGATGAGATTTTAAGCAGGAGATATGCTGAAGATTTTAATTGGGAATTTTCAATTCTTTCAGATGAATTTCTGCAACCCTATGTAAATGGTTTAAATGTTAGTTTAGGAGAAAATCCAAGAGGATATGAATATCCAATCTACCAGGAAGGTAACGACATTTATGTTGCATTAAGCTCTTTGACAAAAAATGCTTATGAATTCTATAAAGCTATTTTACAGCAATTTAAAAATGATGGAGGAGCATATCAACTTTCTCCTGCATCCCCTCCTTCAAATATAAGTAATGGAGGTCTTGGTTATTTTCGCGCCTCGTCAATTTCTGAAAAACGTACAAAGATAAATTAGCAACTCAAATATGGTTTAATACAGATTTTAAATAAATCCCTATGAAAACTTGCTTTAAAATTTCACTTTTATTTCTGACAATCCTAATGTTTAATGAATGTAAGAAAGATAATACCAAACCTCCAGTTGTACTAACTTTAGACGTTTCCGAAATAACGGCATCAACTGCTCTTTCGGGTGGTGAATTGAATGAAATGACTCCATTAATTGTATCAAAGGGGATATGCTGGAGTACAGAACAAAATCCAACAACTGAAAATTTCAAAACTACAGACTTCTCAAAAAATACCAGGTTTTTATGTAGTATGACAGGACTTTCCCCTCATACAAAGTATTATGTAAGAGCCTATGCTATAAACACTGCAGGCACTGGTTATGGTACGCAAATTGAGTTTACAACATTAATAGATAATTCCGTGAAATAAGGTGCTATAAATTATAACCAATGATTTTATTTAAAATGTAGTTTTCTAAAAATCAATCCAGCTCCTCTGTTTGGCACATTTGCAGCTCACACATTCTGCGCTAAATCCTAAAGCTGCAAAAGAGCCAAACAGCGCTACCCGCCTGTATGACAAGACAGATCACTGGACGATTAAGTTTTCGTACATCATGACAGTTTTAAAATTAATCCTAAACATAACACGGATGGTATGGGTAATTGCCTTCAGCAGCCCGGACAACTTTTCAATCAGCTCTAAAAGTCTATGCGAGAAACCTCCTCACAACTTATAAAACTTTGTGTACCATGACTACTCCTGCTGCCGTGACAAAGTCAATAGGGCTGCTGGTCTTCGCGCAGTTGTCATGGTTTTTGCAGCGCCATCTTGACAATTTTATCATGACGTGACAAACCCTGCTCTTCTACCGGGACTCAGCCGTTTGGACAACTTTATCATGACACGGAACTCCTGCCCACTTACCGGGACTGTGCAAAAACGCATGCCAACCCTGACACAGACGGCAACTAACCAAACCGCCGGGCCGTTAGGTTTCATAGCAGTGTC
>JBGOZX010000262.1:0-4702 GCA_041480425.1 Bacteroidia bacterium | reverse complement strand
TGTATATTCCGGACCTAATTGACCCCCTGTTCCGGCGAAACTGACCCCCCATTCCGGACTATTGACCCCCCTGGAAGTGCAAGTTTTTTTATGCCATTCCGGCAATATTGACCCCCTGGGGAAAAAAATTGTCTGACATTCCGGCATATTGACCCCTTATGAACGGACTGTTTTTTTGCTTTGCAAGAAAACAGATACGATGGCAAACAGGACAATAGAAATGGAGTTTATTAAGCAAATCGGGATTTTAAGCAAACTAGGTTATGGTAAAAAGGCAATAGCCAGGGAACTTAACTTATCAAAAAATACTGTCAAGAGTTATCTCTCAAAAAAAGAAGATACCACTGGGTCAGCACAAAACGATCGAAGGGAGACTCTGCATGACTTCTTTCCATACGTTAAAGAAGAACTTAGGCGTAAAGGAGTAACCAGACAGTTATTATGGGGTGAATACCGGTTAAAACATCCTGACGGATACAGTTATACTCAATTTTGCGAGTATTTATCCCAATGGCTTCATAATAAGGATGTATCACTTCATATTGAACAACTTCCCGGAGATAAACAATATCTTGATTTTACAGGCTACAAGCCATCAATTGTTAATCCTGATACCGGTGAAATAAGAGATGTAGAGGTCTTTGTATCTGTCCTTGGCTTCAGTGGTAAAACCTATGTCAGAGCCTGTGAGAGTCAGCGTAAAGTGGATTTTCTACCATGCATTGTGCATTCTCTGAACTACTTTGGTGGTGTTGCGAATGTTCTTGTTCCGGATAATCTGAAATCGGCAGTTGACAGAGCTAGCAGTTACGAGGCAGATATAAACCGGGATCTTCTTGATCTTGGCAACCATTACGGAATGGCCATACTTCCCTCTCGTAGCCGGAAGCCCCGTGACAAGGCATGGGTGGAGCGAATGGTTCAGATTATTTATACACGCATTTTTGCTCCACTTCGTAATCGGGTGTTTACAAGCCTGGATGAGTTGAATGAAGCCATTTTTGAGCTTCTGGAGGTACACAATAGTCTTCCTTATCAAGGCAGAGAAGAGAGCCGTAATGATCTGTTTGAGACAGTCGAAAGAGCTCATCTGAAACCATTGCCCCAGGAGCGTTGGGAACTGAAAGAATATGTTCAGGTAAAAGTGATGAAAAACTGCCATGTCCAATTGCATACAGACCGGCATTACTATAGCGTTCCTTTCCAGTATATCGGTAATAAAGTGAAGATAGTCTATACGGCAACACATGTTAGCGTATATCTTGCAGGAGAGCGTATTGCTTACCATTTAAGAGATCGTCGGCCACATAAATACACAACGGTTAAAGAGCATCTTCCCTCAAGCCATCAGTTTGTAAGCGAGTGGAACCCAACTAAGTTTATCGAGTGGGCAGGTCACATTCATCCTGATGTAAAGGCTTTTATATGTAACGTACTTGAAAATAAATCTTATCCTGAGCAGACCTACAGAAGTTGCGTTGGGATACTCTCATTTGAGAAGAAAGCAGGCCGCGATCGACTTATAGCTGCTTGTCAGCGGGCAACTGCGTTTGGCGCATACAATTATAAAGTAATTGCACAGATTATCAATAATAAACTTGATCGGTTAGACACTAAAAAAGAGAATTTAACTCTGCCCTTACATGAAAACATACGAGGAGCAGGATACTATAAATAAACCAAATTAAAACAAACCTATGACACATGAAATCCAGCATCTAATGCAACAATTAAGACTCTCGGGAATGAGAGCTGCTTATGAAGGTATTGTATCAACAAAAAACATGCAATCAATAGATAATGATGAGTTGCTCAATCTTTTATTACAGGCTGAATGGGATGAAAGAGAGAACTTAAAAGCCAGCCGCAGATTACAAAATGCAAAGTTCCGTATTAGAGCCAGCATGGAAGAAATAGATTTTTTTACTCCACGTGGTATAAACAAGACACAGCTACTGCGTTTTACTGATGGAAGTTTTGTGAAAAATGGAGAAAATGTTCTAATCACAGGTAAAACAGGTGTTGGTAAAAGCTACATCTCCTCTGCAATTGGCCATGTGGCCTGTCAGCTTGGTTATAAAGTTAATTACTTCATAGCACAAAAACTATTTACAACTCTCCGTATGTCTAAAGCAGATGAGTCGTACATAAGGCAAATTAAACGTATAGAAAAACAAGATCTTATTATCATTGATGATTTTGGTATGCAGCCACTTGATGATATGACCCGGATGATGTTGCTTGAGATTATTGAAGACAGGCATCAGAAAAGTTCAACAATCATAGCTTCACAGTTGCCAGTTGAAAAGTGGTACGACGTAATAGGAGAAAGCACTATTGCTGATGCTATACTTGACCGGCTTGTGCATACTTCCCACAGGGTAGAATTATCCGGTGAATCGATGAGAAGAAAGAAAAAAGAGTAAATTTGATTAAGATTAATCGTTCATTGTAACTCGTTCTTCGGTTGCCCTTCGGGGATGTTGCCTCCGGCAAGGGGGTCAATTAACCGGAATGGGGGGTCAATATGTCCGGAATAAACATTCACACCCAGTTCCCTCGCAATTTCAGGGATAGATCTTGATTGATTTCTATACAGTTCAGCAGAAGTACGTGAAATTACCCTCAGATCTTTAATTTTCTGAAGATTATTTAAAACTTCCTCCATGAGGCCATCGATAAAATAAGTAGTTGTAGAATCGGGACTGTCGTTTTTAAATGGAAGTATTGCTACAGATTTTTCAAGGCTTGCGATACCTGCACTTCCTATCCCTATATCTATGAAGTTAAAAAGGTCTAAAACCACAATAGCAATAATCAGAAGAGTGAGCCCTGTCAGAAACATTACAAGCTTTTTATTTGGTTTAACCCGAACTTCAGCTCGAATTTCATCTTGTTCTATAGCTGACTTACCCTGTTCTGATTCATCCTTGCCCGGGATCTGTATTCCCTTATATCTTAAATACCACTTTAAGATTATTGCCAGATTACTCAAAACTGGTTTTACCTGTTCCGGATCAAAATCCTTCGGGTGTGTGCCAAAAGTCGACAGAGTGTTCAGGCCATGCATTGAGGCTATGATGTGGAAAGGAACCTTTTCTTCCTTAAGCAGCTTATCAATAATCCCTTTCAGGGGCTCAGTCCCTCTCGATTTTTTAAGCTCGTTCTCGCACAGGTCGGTAACAATAACCTCAAGGCATCTTCTTGAATAGAGCAATGCAACGTTTTCATCGTCGGTATTATTCAGAGACTGCAGTTCCTTTTTAAGATCAGGAAACTTACCTCCAAGGGATCCATATATTTTCTCAAGTTCTTTTATTTCGGTTGACCAGATTGCCATTTTTTGCTTACTTGATTAAAGTGGATATGAAAATCAAGTATTAGGTTTTATTATTAAACCTACTCATTTTAAGTAGCTTAAATATGTAAAATTAGTCAATCAATCATAATAAGTCAAATCTATTTTATAAGGTGCGGGCTTGTTTATAACGGGAGTCTGTCTAATAACCATTTTTACCTGAGAAAATTAATCAAATTAAAACCGATTTAAGATAGGTTTAAAATGTTTTAGTTTTGGTTATCAACAGATTAATATATTCCTGGAGATGACTGGTTTTTGATTTTTTATAAAAAGTGCAGGTTATTAGACAGTCTGACGGCCCGGCAATAAAGGGAGGTTGTGTTACCCGACGATAGCACCGGGCAGGATCCCGGTACTTTAGCCTCGAAACTGTCACGGTGCAAGGAGGGTATGGCGCACTTTTTGCCGTCATGGTACAAATTTTATTGAGCATTAGGCGTGTCGCGGTACAAAGTTGATAAATGGCCGGAATATGTCCCGGTAGTAGAAGGCTGGTAAGTTGGCACTGGTGCAGTGTCGCGCCGCGCCCCGTGCGAGCGAAGTGAGTGACGGGGGTACAACTTGTCTCGGAGCCAGAAATTTGTCAAAGTACAGGATTTTAATTGCGTGCAGATGCGCGAGTCCGGGTTTAGCTCTCATTACAAATTTGTCTTCGGAGCAGGAGCAAAAGCAAAAAGTGTGACAAACAACTTACCTTTATTGTCCGTGTTACCAGTAGTTTTTATTTAATTGTCACTGGTAATCAGTCCTTGGGTAAATGCGCAGATGCAAATAAATAATCAGTCAAGATTTACTTATTCTTCTTTGGAGGAGGCGGAGGTGGATTTTGCATTTTTGGAACGTGACCTTTTACCTTATCACCAACTACTTGATGAGTCTTAACTGTCGGTTTGCTTGTTGTTGTCTTTTTGGCACTCATAGCTTAAATATTTAAGAATGATATTGGATAAAATAATCTCTGGTCTCTAAATCAGCCTTTTGGCATAATTTCTTAATTTTACGAATATGAAGTTCATTATCAAGCGCTTCAATCTCTAATCCAACTTGTCTGAGTTGATAAAACTGTTCAGTTGTCTCTTGTTCGTTTAATCTATCTGCATCAAAGTCAATCCAAAGTTTTTCAAGTCTGTTGAAATATGAAACATATTTGTTACGAAGGTTACTTACCTTTTCAGTTTCTTTTTCACTTATTATAATTTGGTTTTCCACAAGATTAAAAAGTTGAAGCACTGAAATAAGTACACACGCAATTATAGGAAATCCTTCCCAAAATTTCCATCCGAGTACTCCACTAGCTGAGAATACTAATGTCAAAATTTTAAACCATTTTTTTATGGTCTT
>JBGOZX010000261.1:0-4731 GCA_041480425.1 Bacteroidia bacterium | reverse complement strand
GGCGATGCTTGGCTCTCTTTCAGATAATGATAAAGCTAATCTCATCCTGAAGAAAATAAGTTTTAAGGATCTGCTTACAAAAAATCCTTTGGGCGATACAATAAGAACAGTGCTTAATGTAAAAGGCGACTGGCTCTTTAATCTTTTAAGATCAAAAGCAGGAATAGATGATTTTAAGACATGGTTCTCAAAATATATTGATGATCACAGGTTTAAAAGAGTTGATATTCTTCAGTTTAATAATGATATTAAAGAGAGATTCGGATTTGATTTCTATCCCTATCTGAATGATTGGTTTAACGGGAAAGAACAACCAGGTTTTCTTATCACAAATTTACAGGCGAACGAGATTATTGTCGGAGACAGGTCGAGATACCAGGTGACTTTTGTCGCATCGAATCCTGAACCTGTGACCGGATTATTTAATGTCTCCTTCCGTACCGGTGGACCCGGAGGACCAGGAGGAGGTGCACAACAAATGACCATGATTCAGGGAGGGCAGGGTGGTGGAGAAAGGTTTACAATTTCAATGCAGGGTCGGGGAATGGAAGCTTCGGATATCTCAAAGATTATTTTCATGGGGCCAAATGAAGCAAAAAAAATTGGGATTGTCCTTGATGCCCAGCCAAGAGCCATGATGATAAATACACTGTTTGCTAAAAATATACCAGGTGAAATAAACCTGCCGATCAATGAGTTACCCAAAGCAAAAAGTAACACAAAAGAATTTTCAGGAGAAGAAACTCTTGCATCTATGCCATCATTCTCTGAACCTTCAGAGATAATTGTTGATAACGAGGATCCGGGATTTATTTCCAGCAAGCAAAACACTGCTAGTCCTCTTAAAAAGCTACTGGGCATCAAAAACAAAAGTGGTGAAACTTATGAGCAGGTAAGAATGATGAGAGCTCCGGAATACTGGCAACCTGTTGTATTATCATCATACTACGGGAAATATGTCCGGTCTTCGGTTTACACCCGGGGTGGTACCGGCGATAAAACTGTAACATGGACTGCAATCATTAAAGAACCTGGATATTATGATATTTATACGTTTGTCGGTAAAACAGGTGACCGGATGTTGATCCGTCAGGGAGGTGGTGGTCCGGGAGGTCCGATGGATGAACCGAAGGGAGGCAACAGCCCTTATAAGGACATGCACTTTAAGATATTTCACGATGAAGGAGTTGAGGAGATCACTCTTGACTATGAAAATGCCGAAGGTGGATGGAACAACCTTGGAAGGTATTATCTCTCACCCGATACGGCAAAAGTTGTTTTGACTAATCAATCCTCAGGAATGTTCGTGATTGGAGATGCAGTTAAATGGGTGAAGCAGAATTAAAAGTAAAAAGGCTAAAGGTTAAAGGAAAAAGGAGAAAGACAAAAGTTGACCACAATAATTTCCCTCCCGGGAGGGGGCCGAGCATTAAAAAATAGCCCGGTGGGCTATTTTAGCGCATCGCCTTCGGCGCTCCGTCGCTGAAGCTTTGGAGCGTAGGCGACAAGCCTTCGGCGACCGAAGGAAGGAGCCAGACAGCAGGGTAAGTGGTGGGTTTAAGGAGGTACTAAGATAAAAGACAAAAGGAAAAAGTATAGAATAAAAATTGGATATAAAGAATTAATATAATGAAAGAACAATTTAATAGAAAGATCAGGATCAGAATTTTGATGTTGATTTTATTGATCTCCAACGTGTTAGTTTCTTTTTCGCAGCAAGGACTGACACTTGAACAGGCTCTGAGTGTTGCAGAATCGAACAGTCCTGCAATGAAGATAACAAGACTGAGCCTCATCAGAAGTCAGGAGAATCTGAATGCACAGAATGCTGCATTAAAATCAAATTTTTCCCTGTCGGTCAACCCAATTGGTTATAACCAGAACCGGGCATTCAATGACCTTATCTCAAAATGGAACTCAACAAAAACCACCGAAAGTTTTGGTTTATTTACCATATCCCAGCCAATCGTACTTACCGATGCAAGGGTATCACTTATTAACAGGTTTGGCTATAAGGACTCTTACAGTGAATTCACCAATCAGACATCAAAAGGATTCAGTAATAATGTTTCGCTGAATCTTGACCAGCCTCTGTTCACCTATAACAGGACCAAACTTCAGCTTAAAGAGCTCCAACTGGCATTGGAAAATGCACAGCTTAACTATGCAATTCAGTTGCTCTCGCTTGAAAAAGAGGTTACCCAGGCCTTTTACTTTGTATATCAGCAGCAAAAGAGTCTGGATATTGCCAACCAGGCATATCAGAATATGCAGAAAAGCTACGAGGTCTCAAAGAATAAAGTCGATGCGGGCATTTCAGCGCGGGAGGAGATATTTCAGGCTGAACTTAACCTGGCAACTACAAAATCAGATTTTGAAAATAAACAGGTCTCACTTGAAAATGCAAAAGATGACTTCAAACTGCTAATAGGTATGAGTCTTTATGATGATCTGGTTGTTTTACCAAATATATCTGTTGATACAGTTCAAATCGATATAGGCTTTGCTATAGACCATGGTCTGGCCAACAGGATGGAATTAAGACAAAGAGCTATTACAATTGAAACATCTCAGTTCGATCTTATCCAGACCAAAGCCCTCAATGAATTCAAGGGAAGCCTGGGTCTTTCTGTCGGACTTTTCGGAGATAATGAAAAATTTGTTGATGTTTATGCGAATCCTACTGATAATGAAAGTGTTGAGCTTTCCCTAACTATTCCTTTATGGGATTGGGGTGAAAGAAAATCAAGGATAAAAGCTACAGAAGCTTCAATAGAGACAGCAAACATAGGTCTCGAAGAAGAGCAGAACAATATTATTCTTGGTATAAGAAAGGTTTACAGGAACCTTTTAAACCTGCAGAACCAGATTGTGATTGCCCGCCAATCGGTTATAAATGCTCAACTTACCTATGATCTGAACCAGGAAAAATATAAGAATGGAGATCTGACAGGTATGGACCTAAATATATACCAGAACCAGTTGTCAGAGAAACAACTCACATATACAAACTCCCTGATATCATATAAACTTGAACTATTGAATCTTAAGATTCAGACCCTTTACGACTTTGAGAAAAAAGAAGCAGTTTCCCCGGTAATGACAATAGATTAATAATACATAATTAATAATAACATGAAGCGAGCCCCGATGTGTCGGGGCGAGTTACATCATACCATTTAAAAATAAAACTATATTATGATGAAAAAAAGTATTTTCATTATTGCAGTTGCGTTAATAGCATTTACCGGCTGCAGGAATCAGAACCAGAACCTCAATGCGGATGTTGAAATCCCTGTTTCAGTCGAGGACATTAAACTTAAATCGATTGAAGAATTCATTAATACGACAGGTACCGCTTTTCCTAGAGGAGTAATTGAACTCAAATCTAAGATAACAGCCTCGTATTATCTTGAAAAGAATCCACAGACAGGCAGAGTCTGGCAGCTTGGCGATAAAATAAAGGCAGGTTCACTCATTGCACGACTTGAGGATAAAGAATATGTTAATTCGATTAAGCTTGAAACTAATGAACTGAATCTCGAACTTACGGAAAGTGAACTTAAAAAACAGGAGTCCCTCTACGAAAAAGGAGGAGTAACCCTCAAAGATCTAAAGACAGCAGGCATAAATTATGCAAATGCCAAAACCACTGTTGAAAATGCGAAACTTCAGCTTGACAAAACCAGGATAGTTGCTCCTATTGATGGCGTAATTGTGGATCTGCCCTATTATACTCAGAGCACCCAGGCTGAGACCGGATCAACGATTGTTAAAATAATGGATTACAAGGTAATGTACATGGATGTTCAACTGCCTGAAAAATATATCTCAATTATTAAACCAGGGCAGGTAGTTAAACTGACAAATTATACAATCCCGGAGGATACAATAATTGGGAACATAACCCAATTGTCACCTGCGATTAACGCCGATACGCGAACATTTAAAGGTACTATTTCCATTGACAATCCCAATTTACTTCTCCGTCCCGGAATGTTTGTAAAAGCCGATATTGTTACCGACCATAAAGATTCAGTTATAGTGATCCCAAAAAGCATTATCCTATCCCGTCAGAAGGGAAAAACTGTTTTCATTGTCGACCGTGGTGTAGCTGCTGAAAGAATTATCGAAACAGGACTTGAAAATATTACCGACGTTGAAGTTTCAAGAGGACTGGTCAAAAATGAACGTGTTGTGACAAGTGGTTTTGAAACTCTCAGCAACAGGTCGAAGGTTAAAATTATTAAATAACTGACATGAACAGGATTGCCCAATTTGCTGTAAAATACCCCGTTACAGTCTTAATGCTTGTGCTGGGGATAGTTCTTCTGGGGTTTATCTCTTTCGGTAAACTGGGAACAGATCTGTTCCCTGATCTGAACAATCCAAAGATCTATATAGAGCTGAAAGCAGGCGAAAAACCACCTGAAGAGATTGAGAAAAACTATGTGGATCAGATCGAATCACTTTCAATGAGGCAGAGCGGAGTCACTCAGGTCTCATCTGTGTCAAAGGTTGGTACAGCCACAATAACAGTGGAATATGACTGGAACAGGGATATGGATGAAGCATTTCTCGATCTCCAGAAAGAGCTTAATTCATTCCGTCAGAATTCCGATCTCGAAAGTTTTACGATTTCTCAGTACGATCCGAATGCAGCACCTGTGATGATCGTCGGACTGAAAAATGCCCGGATAAATAATATGGATGAACTCAGAAAAGTTGCAG
>JBGOZX010000260.1:0-4739 GCA_041480425.1 Bacteroidia bacterium | reverse complement strand
GATATTGACCTGATTGGGAACAGAAAAGTGCCTTCTTATTATCAGCATGTTGTCTGGCGTAAAAGCAAAGTTGAAATGTTCGTACACCGTCCGATACCGGAAGGTAAAAGAGAGGTCACAAGCCGCTGGGGATTTCCTGATGAGCTGAAAAGCTGGAATTGGCCAGGTCACGAGGGTAAAAAATTCCAGATACATGTTTACACCCGTTGTCAGCAGGTCAAACTTGAGTTGAACGGGAAGATTGTTGGGGAACAGAATGTGGATCAGGAAAAATCAATTACAGCTACCTTTGAGGTTCCCTATGAACCAGGAACACTGGTAGCACGATGTTTTGACGATGGTAAGGAAACAGCATCACAGACTCTGAAAACAACCGGGAAGCCAGCATCAATAAGGCTGGTTGCAGACAGGACCAAAATCAGAGCAGACCGGAATGATCTGTCGTATGTGAGAGCTGAGATAATCGATTCCAAAGGTAATATTGTTCCTGATGCAGATGATATAGTTGTAAACTTTGAGGTAACCGGGAACGGAAAGGTTGCCGGTGTCGGAAGTGGCAATCCGAGAGATATGTCAAGTTTTCAGCAGCCAAGGAAAAAAGCTTATCAGGGAATATGTCTGGCAATAATTCGACCAGAAATAACCCCCGGGAAAATCAGCGTTAGGGCTACGGCTGAAGGATTAAAGGAAACTTCTCTTGTAATAACGGCTAACTAAATCAAATCTGTAAAATATTATTTTACAGGCTTCTAAACTTTCGCTTTGTAGCGGGGGAAACACTACGCGCTAACCTCACACCGGCATTAGTACCTGTGTACAATTGCAAAAGACAGACGTCATGGCCATATTTATCGGATCTGAATACACTTAACATACATCGCTTAACAACAAGTATTTAACTCCGGCTTTTGGTGGTCAATTAGACTCGGTAGCCTTTGGTCAAGATGTCCAGCTTTTACACATTAATTGATGTATCTCGATAGAACAGATTTCGTTATTTCTTAATTTATATCTGCCTTAAATTCACCGTTCTAATAATGTCAATTGAAAAAAACAGTACATTTCGGAAAAATTATTGATGGTATTATGGGGGTAAAATTTTCTGCATTTTTAAATAATTGGCTTAATTTCTTATAGTTGATCTATATGTGGAAAATCCGGATTTACACTTTCCTGACAGTTTCAGCTTTTGGAATCTTATACCTGTTTACAGGCATATTGGTTATTATAGGAATGCCGTTGGTCTTTTTAAGACTGAAAGGAGCGGTACGCTTTATAATGCGTTTCTGGGCAAAATCAGTATTTCTGATTATTGGTAAAAAGTTGCATATAGAGGGGCAGGAAAATATTAATAAGAATGGAAAATATATCCTTGTTGCCAATCACTCAAGCCTTTTTGATATTATAGCAATTATCTCCTTTTTCCCAGGAGTTTCATGGTTCGGTCATGCCCGTCTTTTGAAGATCCCGGTCTTCAGGCAGATCCTGAAAATGACAGATTATGTTCCCATGAAAAGGGCAAATATTAAAAACACAAAAGAGATGATTGACCGGTTAATTGAGAAATCGAAAGGTCATACAATTGCCATATTTCCTGAAGGGACAAGGACTCTAGATGGTAAAGTAAGTGAGTTCTACAGGGGATTTATCCATGTGCTCAGAGCATCGGAAATTAATGTATTACCAGTGACACTAAATGGATTTTTTGTACTAAAACCCAAAAACAGGTTTTATATAAACTTCAGCTCCAGGATCAGCGTGATCATTCATGAACCTCTTTTAAGGGAAGCACTGATTGACAAGGATGATGCGGAAATAATCAATATTATTAAAAACATAATAGAGTCTTCATTAGAATCATATCAGCTACCTGAAAATTCAAAGTATTCTATTCAAATGCCATAAATCCGAAAATAATTTTGAATCAAAAAAAGAAATGGGTTTTCATAATTAATCCGATTGCCGGTAACGGCTTTGCTCTTAGCCTTGTCGACAAACTCAAAGAGTTGATCCGTAAATATAATTTGCAGGCAGATCTAGTTTATACCACAAAAAAAGGTCATGCAACTACATTATCAAGCCAATATGCTGAAGATGGATATAACTATATTATAGGTGTGGGTGGTGATGGCACTATTAACGAAATTGCCGCTCCACTAATTTCTAAGAAAGATGTTATTACAGGATTAATAGCCGGAGGAACAGGAAATGATTTCATTCAGATTACAGGCTTCCCTGACCGGTTTGAAGAGAAAGACTGGGAGATGTTCTTTAAACTGAATGTCATTCCGATGGATGTTGGACAATGTAACGGGAAGATCTTCCTGAATGGCATGGGATTAGGGTTCGATGCCCAGGTTGCCGCGGAAAACTATACTGAGCCAGGTGAAGTAAAACGTGGCGGGAAGAACAAGTATATCTGGCATATCCTTAAAACACTCCTGTTTTTCAAAGAGAAAAAGATGACTGTTATCTCTGAGGGGAAACAATCTGAAACCGATTGTTTTATTAATACCATCGGTAATGGCAGAAGATTTGCCGGAGGCTTCTTTCTAACTCCAGGCGCTGTTGCAAACGACGGACTTCTGGACGTTTGTTCAATAAAAAAATTATCACTTCCTCAGAGACTTAAGATATTGCTCATGGTTCCGAAAGGGACACATATAAATGATAAAAAGGTAAACTATTACCATACAGAAAAACTATCCCTGGAATTCCCATCTGAGGTTCCTTTTCATGTAGATGGAGAGTTGTATTTTTCGCAACATTTTGAAGTCGGTATAATGCCCGGAGCCCTGAATATTATATATAATCCGGAGGGAAATCATTTTTTCAAAACCAAACAGCAATAAAATACTCTGCCTTAAATGGAGTCACAAGTTAAGAGATATGTTGCATTTTTTGACCTTGACAAGACTATATTAAGCATTAACAGCGGATCAGTGTTAGTCCGTGAGGCTTATAAAAGCGGATTAATGAGTACTTCAAGTTTTTTAAATGCGATATATCTCTCCTGGTTATATAAATTCCATCTGAGAGATACTGCCCTTATTGTTTGCGGGATGGGAAGATGGCTGAAAGGAGTGACAGTTGATGAAGTGAATATGCTATCTGAACATGTTGTAAATGAGCATCTTGTTGATGCAATCCGACCTGAGATATACTCTGAAATCAAATTTAACAAGGAAAATAATGCAGAGACAGTTATTCTTTCTTCCGTTATTATTCAGATATGCAGACTGTTAGGTTCTTATATCGGTGTGGACAACGTCATATGTACGGCAATGGAAGTTGCGGATGGAGTTTTTACTGGGTCACCTGAAAATAGCTTCTGCCTTGAGGATGAGAAAAGAATACGTCTCAAGCAATATTGTGAATTGAGAAATTACAACCTCAGTGAAGCCTATTACTATGGCGATTCAATTTCTGATTTATCGGCTTTGGAGGTCGTTGGTCATCCGGTATGTGTCCAACCCGACAGAAAACTTTCCCGGATTGCACATGAAAAAGGTTGGAGAATCTTATAGCTAAGTTTCCTCTCAGAAGACTGGTTTCTGCTGATAGAGTTTGTTATTATTCCAAGGCAGGGATTTATCAATTTGCATTTCATTCTCAGTTTATGAGATATTTTGAAATTATAGCCTCAATTTTCTTTACGCTATCCCTTGTCTTATTCTCAGTCCTGAAGAATTTTGTGCTCCTTATTTTCTTATCAATACCTTCCAGAGTGAAGTTTTTCTGTGATTTGAATGCTACAAATGAATTCTCTTCGATATAGTATCTGGCCAAGTATTCCTGTTCAGCCTGGGTTGGTGTAGGTATTAAGATTCCAACCCCATCTATCTCAACAAGGTCCATCACAGTAGAATATCCGCTTCTGGATATGACGACCTTTGCTCTGTTTAATAGTTCATTCCTGAGATTTCCTGTCGCATGCGAATATATCTCGATATTGTTGTTTTCGAAGTAATGTTCGTCCTTGGTTATATCTCCCTTTACAAATACTTTTATCCCGGGCAGTTTCTTTGCTTCGTCCAGGAGACTCTGGATGAATGAATCAAGATACTCCTTCAGGAATCCACTGATGATGAAAAGGTAATCGATGTCTTTTCCTATTTTAAGTTTTGGTAGTGATGAGAAGATGCCGACATATTCGGCTTGTAGTTTTTCAGCCAGTTTGTTATGTGAAAGTTCCCCGGATAAATTTTTATGCTCCCCCTTATAGTCTGGTATGAATACTTTTGTGAATCGCTTGAAGTGTTGATAATTGAATGCGTCAGATAGTATCTTGATGAATTTTAAAGCTTTTGGAAATGCGAAGCTGATTTGATGTGTAACAGCGAATGAAGGCACTTTGTATGAATAACATCCATACCTGCAATCTGTTATTATGAAGTCGATATTATATTTATTGACGAAATCCTCCGTCAGTTTATGCTCTTTTCTCATTATGCTAGTGGTCCTGATTAAACCCATTATGCCATATACAAAGAACATTAGCCCCTTCCCTCGTTTTGATAGGGGGTAATCTTCATATTCATGGAATGTAAAGCCTGGCCCCTCAAGTTCATTTCTTAAAAGCATAAGTGCTTCGCCAAAAGAGATAATGAAGATTTTGTTGTTCCTGGCGAAATATTTTATTGTCGGCAACTCTCTTGTTGCATGCCCGAACCCAAGACTGGAGACTGCAAAGAGTATGTTCTTACCATTTATCATACTGACTTTTTTGAAAAACTCAT
>JBGOZX010000259.1:0-4812 GCA_041480425.1 Bacteroidia bacterium | reverse complement strand
TGGCGCCAGCTGCATCGCAGGGTAGCTATGTTTGGAAGAGATAAGCACTGAAAGCATCTAAGTACGAAGCTCGTCTCAAGATGAGATCTCCTTTAAGGGTCGTTGAAGACTACGACGTTGATAGGCTGCAGGTGTAAAGGCAGTAATGTCAAAGCCAAGCAGTACTAATTACCCGAAAGCTTTCCGGGTAAGATTTTATTAGCTTTCCATGTCAATGTGTCATAAGGTATTAAATGCCTTAAGGTGACTATAGCTACGGGGTTCCACCTCTTCCCATTCCGAACAGAGAAGTTAAGCCCGTCAGCGCCGATGGTACTGCAATTGTGGGAGAGTAGGTAGTCGCCGACTTTAAATAAAAAGCCTCAGTGAAAACCGGGGCTTTTTTGTTTAAATAAAGTATATTTGATAGTTTATTGAACTATAATGAAACTGCTTTCTGATAAAGAACTGGAAAAAACTGCAAACCTTTATATCCCCGAAGGAACTATTGTCGCAGAAACACTCCTGCATATCTTTAAATATAACAGACTTAACAAAGTATTTTCCGAACATCATGATAAGGACCCTATCCTTCTGATCAACTCACTTCTTGACCAGCTTGGACTGAGATATGACCTGCCCGAAGAGGATATTAAAAATATACCGTCAGAAGGAGGCTTTATTACGGTTTCAAATCATCCATACCGGGGTATCGATTCAATGTTACTATTCAAACTTATTTATGAGAAGAGGAAAGATTTTAAAATAATGGCAAACTTCCTTCTTCAGGATATTGAACCTCTTCATGATATAATACTTCCTGTCAACACATTTGAAACAGCAAGGAATACAAGATCTTCATTCACAGGAATTAAAGAAGGAATCAACCGTGTAAAAGATGGCCACTGCCTTGGAATCTTTCCTACAGGTGAAGGATCAACAAATTATGAAGTTTCGAAAATTATCCTCGATAAAGAATGGCAAGATACTGCCCTTAAGTTCATCAAAAATGCTAAAGTGCCGGTTATCCCGGTCTATTTTCATGGTACTAATTCAAGGCTATTCTATATTTTCAGAGCGATCAATCCTCTGTTACGAATAACAAATCTGCCTTCGGAACTTCTGAATAAAAAGAGCAAAACCGTAAAGATCAGAATAGGTACTCCTGTAACAGTCAAAGAACAGTCTGAATTTAAGGATATTGCACAATACGGAAGATATCTCCGTGCGCGTACCTACTCATTAGGCTCATCCCTTGAGATAAGAAAATTCTTTAACAAGAAGCCAAAAAAGAAAATACTTCATGCAGAACCAATTGTTAGCCCTTCTCCGGCTCACATTCTGACAGAAGAGTTTAACAGGATCAGATCTGACTATGAACTTTTCTCAACAAAAAACTATTCAGTAATATGCTCACCAACCTGGGTAATTCCTGAAATATTTAACGAAATAGGCCGGCTCAGAGAAGTTACATTCAGGGAGGTAGGAGAAGGAACCAACAAGAGCACAGATATTGATGAGTATGATTTTTATTATTATCATCTTTTTATATGGGATACAGACGCCAAAAGGATTATCGGTGCATACAGGATTGGAAAAGGAAATGATATTGCCAATTTTTACAGCCTGAAAGGTTTTTATATTAACTCCCTTTTTAAAATCAAAAAGGAGTTTATACCGATACTTAAAAAATCTCTTGAACTTGGAAGATCCTTTATAGTAAAAGACTATCAAAAGAAAGCAATTCCTTTGTTTCTGCTCTGGAAGGGTATCATGTTATTCCTTCTGAAGAATCCGGAATACAGATACCTGATAGGACCTGTCAGCATGAGTAATGAATTCTCAAAATTCTCTAAAAGCCTTATTGTTGAGTTTATCCGTACCTACTTTTATGATGAGGACAAGGCAAGGTTTATAGTCCCAAGAAAAAACTTTGTTGTAAAACCCGATAAGGCAACTGACAGAAAAATATTTATCGATGTAGCAGAAAACGATATTAATAAAATTGAGAGGATAATAATGGATATTGAACCTGGTTATAAAATACCGGTACTGCTCAGAAAGTATCTGGAATTAAATGGCAGGATTATAGGATTCAATATTGATCCGAAATTCAATGATTGCCTCGACGGACTATTAATCCTAGACCTTTACAATACTCCACCCGATTATATTAAAAGTTTGTCGAAGGAGCTGAAAGATACCTCAATTCAGGAAAGGTTCAAGTTTTAAAAAAAATCCCGCCAAAAACGGGATTATCTTTTTTCACCCCCAATCCCGCCAAACGGGACTTAAATGCCTGATAATTAATAAGCCCCCCTGCCTGCCGGCATACAGGTTTTAGGGGATTTAGAGGTTGATTTATTAATAAAACTTGTACCTCTTATCGACAATATTTGCTCCCTTGCGCAAAGCTTCATAGGCTTCGTAACTCCCTCTCATCTGGAATGTTGTCATAAGTCTGTCTTTCAGCAACTTAATATCTTCGTTGTCAGAGTTGGTGACATTATTGACAGTTATCATATAAACACCATTTTCGCCTTTTACCGGACCTGCAACTGTTCCCTGCTTGGCGGCTGATGCAGCAGCAATAAGAGCCGGTTCTGCTCCCGCACCCTGGACGGTATATGATCTGAAATTTACCTGGGTTGCCTCCTGAACTGTAAGCTCCATTGTTCTGGCAATATCATCAAGGGTTTTTCCTGTTTCGTTGTTTTTAATAAATTCAGCTGAGATAAGATCAGCTTTTTTATCTCTTGTCAGGTTAAATCTTATTTCATTTTCAATGTCTTTAACAGGAGCAATTCCTTCCTCCTGAACCTTTGTGCAATATGCAACAACATATTTATCACCTACTTCGAAAACTGCCTGCTGGCTGTTATCAAGAATAATCTTATCTTTTTCGGCCTGAAAAAGTGAAATTATAAGACTTCTTGGGTTATCAAGTCCGGGTAATGTCTTCTGCTGTGGTGTAATATCGTTTGCCACCCGTTTGGTAAGACCCTGATCAGTTACGGCTTTGGTAAATTTTTCGAAGGTATTGTTTGTACCTGCAAACTGACTTGCTACACTGTAAATCCTCTGGTTCGTAGCTGAACCAGGAAGGATCTTCCTGTCAATAATACCTATATTATATTTTCTGGTGTTTTTCGACTGTGCCAGTATTTCAATAATATGTATTCCGAAAGTTGTCTCAGCTGTAACAATTTCACCCTTCTTTGCAGAGAAGCAAGCATTGTTAAACGGTACTACCATTCTTCCTTCAGGAAACCATCCGAGATCACCTCCCAGCTGAGCTGATCCCTTATCATCGGAGTTTGCCATAGCCAGAGTTTCAAATGAAGTTCCTGATTTTATGAGTTTTATTAAACTGTCAGCCTGTACTCTGGCCTTTTCAAGAGTCCTGGACTGGTTTGGAGTTAAAAGGATATGGCGAACATGAACTGAATCGGGTCTTTCGGCAACAGCCAGTAACTTTGCCAGCTTAAAAGTCCCATTATCATTAAAAGGACCGTACACATCTTTAAGATCTTCCTTCTTCACAAAATCAGCCAGATTCGCAGGGACTTCACTAATTGGAGTGAAGAAACCCACATAGCGGGAATCAGCTGTAAGATTAATAAACTGTACAGGATCAGGTGCTTCAGCAAACTCTGTTTTGGTCTTATTAATCCATTCTTCTGCCTGTTTTATATCTTCTTCTGAAGGAACAACATCAAATGTAACATATTCAATATCCCTTACGGCATTTCTCTTAAAGCTCACTTTATGTTTTTCATAATAAGAATCTATTTCACTCCGGGAAATTATAACCGAGGAGTCAGAAAGAGAAGAATAATTTTTCATAATGAAGCTGAAATCAACAGTCGCTTTGGCCAAGTCCTTATCAAATTCAGCCTGTTTTGATGTTACAAATAATCCCTTGGAAACAAGAGAATTATATTTTGTGTTCATCCTGTCGTTAACAATCTCATTTTCAAAGAACAACCAGTATTTTTTTGCTGTTTCGTCAACTTCTGTCTGTTTAAGGAAATTGACAAGGAACGATTTATTAAAAGTTCCGGTCTGCTTATCAGTAAACAACTGCAGAACAATCTGGTGAGGGTTATTCCCAAGAACAAGTTCGTCGACCTCTTCAGTGCTTACCCCGATTCCGAGTTTCTTGTATTGATTCTCCAGAATTTTTTCCCTTACCAATTGCTGCCATGTCTGCTCCCTGATCGATTCAGTTGTAGCTTCATCAATATTTGTACTACCCGACAATTTATAAATCTCGAGCAGGTTCTGTACCTTCTGTTCATAATCCTGGTACGATACTACCTCTTCACCAATCTTGCCGATTTCATAGTATTTCCTGGCTTTAATTCTCTGCCCCCTGCCATTTCCAAAGAAATCGCTTACCACAAATAAAAAAAGTGAAAAACCAATCACTCCTGCAACTAATACTCCGGCTTTTTCCCTTAGAAATTGAAGTGCTGACATGTACAATCTTATTATAATTAGTAAAATACTGCCCTTTTTAAATACAGGCAACAAATATAACAAATTTAAGTTAAAACTCTGACCTGTTAATTAATTGTATAAGGTAGTTCCTATTGACTTTAATATATCATTCTACGGCAGTTAAAGAAGGCAGAAGATAGTGCTGATAAAGAGAGAACAAGACTTTGGTAGTGATTATTGATAGAAATTGATGACTGCAGCTAACAGAGCACCTCCTTTCTAATGGCCGTTAAAAAAACAGGGTATGTCATTAAAAAACATATAAAATATAGAAAACATGATAAAAAAATGGGGGTATATTAATAAAAAACATATAAAAAATTAAAAATA
>JBGOZX010000258.1:0-4819 GCA_041480425.1 Bacteroidia bacterium | reverse complement strand
AGTATTCCTGTTGATCTGCTTATAAGCCCGGTTGCCCTGGGATATTATTTTGCAGGAAGATTTTTCCTTTCCAAAACATTCATTGCTAATAATAACTGCAATAATTGTGGTATTTGTATTAAAGAATGCCCTACCTCTTCGATTAAGATGGTCAGAAACAGACCATACTGGAAGCTGACATGCGAGAGTTGCATGAGGTGTCTGAACCACTGCCCACGGAGGGCAATTGAAGCAGCCCATGGAATGGCAACTGCTTTCATCCTATTGATTACTGCGGTCAATACTCAGATCATTTTATTCATTATTAACACTTTAAAGATCCAACCTGAAGTCTGGTGGTGGAAATTGTTTTCACAGATAATCGGCATGGCAACGATGGTGCTGATAGCAGCTGTTTTGTACCGGATTATGCATTATGCTATGGGAATTAAACCGGTAAAATTCCTCGTGAGATTCACCTCCCTTACAACTCTGCCTTTCTGGAGAAGATACAGATTCTTGAAGAATAGTAATAATTTCAACAACTCTGTTGAAAAGAACAAGACATTCTAAAACAATAAAAACATGAATAGGATAAAAATATTAATCATCTCTGCACTATTCCTGGTCTCATGTTCAGGTCCGGAGCAGGGGAACAGAAAAAACCAAACAGCTAAAACCATGGTAACTGACAGCACAAAACAATATGGGTACAACAGGGATTTCCTGAAAAAATTCGCAACAATTATTGAACTGAAAAACAATAATTCTGCTATTGTTCTGGTACCGGCATGGCAGGGAAGGGTAATGACCAGTACATCGGAGGGCGATAAAGGATTTAGTTTCGGGTGGATAAACCAGAAACTCATATCGTCGGTCAAAGTTCTGCCACACATAAATCCCTACGGAGGTGAGGAAAGGTTATGGTTGGGTCCGGAAGGTGGCCAATATTCGATCTTTTTCAGCAAAGGGAAAGATTTTATATACGAAAACTGGCAAACTCCGGCATTTCTTGATACGACTCCATTTGATCTTGTTGCTTCAACAGATTCTTCTGTACTATTTGCATGTGACATAGAAACAGAGAACTACAGTGGATTCAGGTTTAAACTAAGGATTGAAAGAGAGGTCTCCCTTCTCCCCGATAATGAGATCATCAGGCAAACTAACGTAGATATTAAAGGCTTAAACTGTGTTGCTTACAGCTCGGAAAATACAATCATCAATAAAGGTGATAAAGAATGGCATAAAGAAACCGGTCTGCTTTCGATCTGGATGCTGGGAATGTTTAACCCCTCACCTTCTGTTGTTGTTGTAATTCCATTCAAGCCGGGTGATGAAAAAGAAATGGGAGTTCCGGTAAATGACAACTATTTCGGGAAAATATCAGGTGACAGACTTAAGATATCAGGCAATCATATCTTTTTCAGGGCCGATGGCAAGAGCAGAGGTAAAATTGGTATTCCCCCTCTGAGGGCAACAGGAACGATGGGTAGTTTTGATTCTGAAAATAATATTCTGACGTTGTTGATCTGCAAATTACCTGAGGGAAAGACTGAATATGTAAATTCAGCCTGGCAGATACAGGATAACCCCTATTCAGGTGATGCCCTTAATTCATACAATGATGGTCCTCTGGAAGACGGTTCACAAATGGGGCCATTTTATGAATTAGAGACTTCCTCACCGGCTTTTGCTCTTAAGCCGGGAGAAAGTCTCAGTCATAATCAGTATACCTTGCATCTTATGGGTGATCTTAAAAAACTTGACCAGATAGCCCGTGAGATTTTAGGTGTTAGCCTTGAAGAGATCAAAAAAGCGTTCTAATTTTTACTTTCAGCAGGCATCAATCCCCTGTTTTTAAGTAATGGTTCAATTATAGGTTCACGTCCCCGGAAGTTAACATACATCTGCATTGCATCCATTGTCCCGTTTTTCTCAAGAATGTTTTTACGGTATGATGAAGCAACTGCCTGATCAAAAATACCTTTCTCCTTAAATGCTTCAAAGGCATCATTATCAAGCACTGCAGCCCAGGTATAGCAATAGTATCCGGAATCGTAACCATCAATTATGTGAAGGAAATATGTGCTCCTGTATCGTGAAATAATTTCCGGTATCAGTCCTATTTTTTTGAAATATTCTTTTTCAAAGCTCTGAACATCAATAACTGCAGGTGCTTCCAGGGTATAATAAGCCATATCAAGCAAGGAGGCGGCAAGTATTTCAACATTATCAAAACCCTGGTTAAAATAACTGCTGTTCTTTATTTTCTGAATAAGGGATGCAGGTATGGTTTCACTGGTCTTATAATTTCTGGCATATATATTAAGTACTTCGGGTTCGGTCGCCCAGTGCTCGTTTAACTGGGAAGGAAGTTCCACGAAATCCCAGGCTACATAAGTCTGATTATAGGTATTTTTGTTGAAAAGTGCATCCAGGGCATGTCCGAATTCATGGAAAAGAGTTGAAACCTCATCCATGTTTAAAAGTGCAGGAGTATCCCCACTCGAGCGGGTAAAATTGAATACACAAGTAACAACAGGGGTAACTGTTTTCCCATCAAGTATATGGTGACTGCGATAATTGTTACACCAGGCCCCCTGACGTTTGCTTTCTCTTGGACCAAAATCCAGATAGAGTACACCAAGATGAGAGCCATCAACCTCCTTGACTTCATAGACCTGAGCCTCAGGATGAGGTAGAGGACAACCTGCCAGGGGTGAAAATGTTATTCCGAAGAGTTTATTGGCGCAGGTGAAAACTCCGTCACGGACGTTTTCAAGTTTAAAATATGGTCTTAGTTCGCTGTCATTAAGATTATATTTCTGTTTCCTCAGTTTCTCGGCATAGTACCACCAGTCGGAGGGTTCAAGTTTGAATCTACCACCCTCTTTGTCGATGATTTTCTGCATCTCCACAACCTCATTTTTGGCTACGGGAATAGCTTTCCCCCACAGGCTATTTAGAAGATTAAACACATTTTCAGGTTTTTTTGCCATACGGGGTTCAAGTACGTAATCGGAATGTGTCTTGTATCCCAGCAGTTTAGCATGTTGTGCCCGGAGTTTAATCAACTCTGCCAGAATCTTGTTGTTATCATATTCATTTCCGTTATTACCACGGTTTGTATAGGCATTATAGATCTCACGCCTAAGGTCCCTGTTCTCAGAATACTGGAGAAAAGGAAAGATACTTGGCCTTTGTGTTGAGAAAGCCCATTTTCCTTCCTTATCGGAAGCTTTTGCCATTTCGGCAGCTGATGCAATTAAAGATTCAGGTAATCCGGCAAGACCATCCTTGTCGATATAGAGTCTGTAATTGTTCGTTTCATCAAGAACATTCTGGTTGAATTTTACTGCCAGAACTGATATTCTCTGGTTAATCTTTTTAAGAGTATCCTGGTCTTGTTTATTAAGATTTGCTCCGTTCCTTACAAATGATTTGTACAGGTTTTCAAGTAAGAATTTTTGCTCAGGATCAAGGTTAAACTTTTCCTGATTATCAAAGACAGATTTTATTCTTTTAAACAGATCTGGGTTTAGTCGGATCTCATCGTTATATCCTGTAAGTTTGGGTGATATCTCAACCTCGATATTCTGAAGAGAATCATTGGTATTTGCTGAAGTCTGGGCAAAAAACACGGATGAGACTCTTGTTAACAGGTCACCACTTTTATCGAGAACTTCAACTGTATTTTCAAATGTTGGTTCCTCCCGGTTTTTGATGAGAACTTCGATCTCTTTTCTATTGTCTGCCATGCCCTTTTCAAAAGCCGGTATATAGTGTTTCGCCATAATTTTTTCAAAAGGCGGAACATTAAATGGAGTACCATATTCATTTAAAAATGGATTGCGCTTATCAACAACTGGTTGATTTTTGCATGATGTAAAAGCCAAACCAAACAATCCCATAATCAGTAACATTTTAATAAGATTTTTCATCGTATAATAATTTATTTTAATGAGTATCGGTTATTATCAATAAAAAGCAACGTATTAAATGAGTAAAATTTTTAAAACACTAATATTCAAACACTTTCATCAATTTACATTTAACCCCCTTTCCTATCCCGCTAAAGTGGGATGCTTTACTCTTCACCATCCCCCTGGGGGAAGGCCGGGATTTGAGTAATAAAATAAACTAAAAGTTGCCATTAAGTTATTTAAGAGAGCTGATAATCATAATAAATCTAATGGTTATTAATTAATTTTCTGACTCTTATGCAAAATAAGCTTATTCGAAATTGTATTCAAAAAAAAGACTAATTATTTTTTCAGGCTGAACGCTGTTTCAGGTCTCCACTTTATATTATACCATATTATTCTTAATCTGGAAGCTGACAAATATTTATTATTTTTGTCAGCCTTGTTAATGTATTGTAAGGAGAGATGGTCCTGCTGAAGCGGGATAAACGACGTGGTGAATGCGGCTTAAACAGTTCAGGGAGAGATGGCAGAGTGGTCGAATGCGGCGGTCTCGAAAACCGTTGTTCGCCATACGGCGAACCGGGGGTTCGAATCCCCCTCTCTCCGCAAAATTGAAAGCAAATAAAAGCAACGTCCTGTAAAATAATTGATTTACAGGACGTTTTTATTTTACCACTATGCAACCTAATGCAGAAAAAAGCATCTCCTCGGTGTCTTATTCGGTGGACATAAATTTTTGAATCCCAACTCCACCGAATGAATTATAATGCATTGATTTGCTGCAATATGCAGTTCTGACTTTCTTAATAACATCATATCTTTGTATGGAGTTTTTAACTTAAACCGATAGAGATGAAAACAGAAAAATCAACTTTTAGGATCTTATTCTATTTGAAAAGAACTAAAACCTT
>JBGOZX010000257.1:0-4873 GCA_041480425.1 Bacteroidia bacterium | reverse complement strand
TTATCATCTTCAATAACAGGAGATATATTGTTTTGAATCCATTTAACTGTGCCGTCAGTTTGAATTAACCGTAATTCAAGACTAGAAGGTGTTTTATCCCTCAATATGTTAACATGTATTTCGTCAAGGAAATGAACATCATCCGGGTGAATCCTGTTTCTGAATAATTCGAAGCTTGGTTCAATCTCGGCGGGCTTAAATCCATGAATAGCAAAATAATTATCGGACCAATTGGTTTTTTGAGTAACCATGTCCCATTCCCAACTACCCATTTTGGCGATTTCCTGAGCATCCCGTAATGAAGATTCACTTTCTCTCAACACCTCCTCCGCCTTCTTACGCTCGGTGACATCGCGAGCAATACCTTGAAAACCGACTATTTCTTTTCCCTTATAATACGGTACTGATAGAACTTCTACGAAGTGTCCAATGCCATCTTTCCCTGTTACTTCATATTCTGCCTCCACATTTGTGCTTTCTCCATTCATGATAGCCACTAATCTCTGCTTATGGAGAGAATTATATTGTTCAGGTACAATATCCCACATCTTCATAGAAAGGAATTCTTCCTCGGTGTATTTGAGAATATCACAAATAGTCCTGTTTACGGATAAGAATTTCCCAGACAAATCAATGATGAAAATTCCATCAGGACTTCGTGTTACCAGTTGTCGATACTTCATCTCACTCTCAACCAATGCTTCCTCCGCCCGCTTGCGCTTGGTAATGTCCATGACAGTAAATGTTACGCCTTTGGTCAGGTCATCTTTATCGAGAGGTGTCGAACTCAAAAAAATATTTAAAACTCTTCCATCTTTACGTTTAAAACGAGTTTCAACCGATCCTGTCCCTTTTTCAGTAATCTGCCTGTATTTTTCAATCCCAACACTTTCATATTCTTCATTTGTTGCAAATATCATTTCAGCATTTTTACCTATCAGCTCCCTACGGGTATAACCTGTCATTTTACAGAAAGTGTCATTAACCTCAATAAATACTCTGTCGACAACCAGTCCTATACCGACAGGTGCCACCCTGAAAATACTCTGCAGTTTCTCTTCTTTTTCCTTTAATAATAGCTCGGCAGCTCTTTTTTCAATCTGTATCCTGTGTTTTTCAAGAGCCTCTTTTACTGCAAAAGGGAGCCTGGTCAGATGCTCCTTAATAATATAATCATCTGCCCCGGCTTTTAAGCATTCAACTGCTGTTTCTTCATTCATTGAGCCGGTGTAAAGAATAAACGGTACTAACGGATCAAACTCATGTGCATCTTTGAGTGCCTGCATACCATTATAAGTAGGCATCATATAGTCGGAAATGACAATATCAGGAATGAACATATTCAGGGCTTTGATAAATTCATCCCTGGTATCAACCCTCATATGTTCAAACCGTAGGCCCTCCTTCCGCAGTTCCAGAACTGCCAGCTCAGCATCTGAAGCGATGTCTTCAACGAAAAGGATCCTAAGCTTGTTTTTAGTAGTCATTTAATGAGGCTTTTTATATCAGGTTGCTGGTTAAGCAGAAGCCAGTATAGACCTATATCTTTCACTGAATCAATGAATTTATCAAAATCAACAGGTTTAACTATATAACTGTTTACTCCCAATCTATAGCTTTCAATCATATCGTTTTCTTCCTTTGAAGATGTAAGTACAACTATAGGAATAATTTTAGTAATCGGATCATTTTTAATTATTTTAAGTACCTCAAGTCCGTTTATCTTAGGTAATTTAAGGTCTAAGAGTATTAATTTGGGAATATTAAGCTTTTTCTTGTCCTTAAATGGTCCACGGGCAAAAATAAAATCCAGAGCCTCCTCGCCATCGCATACTCTGATTACATTATTGGCAAGGTTGTTTTTCTTCAATGCCCTGAGGGCAAGTTCTGCATCGTTTGGGTTGTCTTCGACCAGAAGGATTTCGATTTCGTTGTTCATAATATCAGTTTTTAGTTTTTGTATTCTCTTTTGTCTTTTGCTCCTCGTTTACCCCCGCCCCTAAAGGGAAGCCCTGTCTCTCAGCGCATTGTCCTTTTCTAATGTCTTCTTTCATATGCGAGAAGGAACGATGTAGCAATCTTTTTACTTTTATCTTTTTACTTTTATCTTTTATCCTGACTTCTTACTCCTTACTTTCCTTCATCTGTAAGAGACGTAAAATATTACGTCTCTACACCTTAACCGGTAAACTGAAATAGAAAGTTGCACCTTTGCTCTCTTCACCTTCGGCCCACACTTTTCCACCATGACGGTGAATGATGCGCTGAATAATAGCTAGTCCCACGCCTGTGCCTTCAAAATCATCGGATTTATGTAACCGCTGAAAAGCGCCAAATAACTTATAAGTGTATTCCGGATTAAACCCAACCCCATTGTCTTTTACATAATAAATATTAAATCCATTTTCAGTCAGGCCACAAATTTTAATTAACGGTTTCTTTTCTTTTGAAGAAAACTTAATTGCATTTGCAATCAGGTTGGCCCACACTTGCCTAATATACGTCGGATCAGCATATCCTTCAGGCAGCGGATCAACCTTTAAACTCGTCTTATCAAGAACATCCAGTGCTGCTGACTCTTTAAACACTGAGATTGCCATTTGAGTCATATCGATGCTGGACAAATTCAGTTCGCTCCTTGTAACCCGCGATAGGGCCAGCAGCTCTGTGATCAACAGATCCATTTTTTGTGTGTTACTTCGGATCAGGTTCAGTAGTCGCTTACCTTCAGAGTCAAGTTTATTTTCATAATCCTCCAAAACGAACTTAGAGAATCCATCAACAGCACGTAGAGGGGCGCGAAGGTCATGTGAAACCGAATAGGCAAAGGTTTCGAGTTCCTTATTAGAGGCTTCCAACTGAGTGGTTCGCTTGGCTACACGGTCCTCAAGTTCGACGTTGAGTTGACGAATCTCCTTCTCGCGAAGTTGGCGTTGCAATCTGGCGCTAAGAACAGGGGCTATATATCCAGCTATAGTCTCCAGTGTGTTTATATCCGCATTTGTGTAGTCCGTTTCTTTGTTGGCAACCTGAAAAAGTCCGATGACCTCCCCTTGAAACAGGATTGGCAAAGAGATGTGTCTGGTAAGAGTAATGTGTCCTTCAGGAGTCTTTACCGAGATTTCGTTGGAATGGTTCGACTTTTTTTCCCGGATTGCCCTCGGCCAACTGCTATCCCCCCATGTGTCCTTAGGGAATATGAAGGTCTTTTCAGCAACCTGGCACTTGTCCCATATATGTCGTGTCATGGAAGGAACCACCAGTGCACCGGCGTCATCAAGGTAACCAAAAACCCCGAACGGACTATGCATGACTTTCAGGATGACTTGCAAGACCTCGTGGTACACATCATCGTCAAGAATCTTGAGTAAGATGTCAGCGATGCTTTTTTGGATGACCAGCGTTTCCTCTGCTTGTCTGCGTGAGGTTTCCATTTCCGTGAACTCCATTGCGAAAGAGATGTCCGATGCCATCTCATCCAATAGTTTTAATTCCTCTTCGTCAAAGAACTCCGGTTCATCGGAATAGAAAGTCAATGCTCCTCTTAGAATGTTAGAAACCTTTAACGGAAATGAAGCAGATGATCGGAAACCAAGATCATAGGCAATCTTTTGACAGGGGGCCATCTCTTTATTTTCAATGACATTACATATCTTATGTTGTCCCTGGCGCAGAACATTATCGATCGGACAATAACTCAAAGGTTTACCGTTAAATGAAATATCTATTTTTTCCAGATAATCATCGGCTTTGCCAGCCCGTGCAATCACTTTAAACTTTTTAGATGATTCATCGATAAGTCCAATCCACGCCATGGCAAAACCACCTTGTTCAACAGAAATGGAACATGCTTTTTCAAACAGTTCTTTTAATACCCTGGTGCGTACAATGGCTTGATTAATGTCACATAGCACTGTATAGATACGGTTAAGCTTGTAAAGCCGTTCTTCCGCACGTTTGCGTTCGGTGAAATCTGTGTAAGTCCCTTCAATTCTCACAAGCCTGCCCTGATCGTCCTTCACCAGATGGGAATTCGCCATGACAACTACCTTTTCACCACTGATTGTCTTTGCATTTATCAGATAGTTCCTAATGAATCCCCTGGTCATTAACTCCTGCAGATATACTTTTCTTTCATCAGAGTTCTGCCAGAAGTCAGGTAATTTTATTCCTTTCAAATCCTTAGCGATGTCAAAGCCGAGAATTCGGTTGAAAGACTGATTGTGATCAAGTAACAGCCCATCAGTTGTGACACTATAATAACCTTCATCGAGATATTTCACGATCTCACGGAACTTGCGTTCACTTTCCTGCAGCGACTTCTGTGCAATGCGTTCATTAGTCTGGTCGCGAAAAACCAGTACCACCCCGGTAATATTGCTCTTTTCGTTACGGATGGGTGCGCCGCTGTCGGCAATGGGATGCTCTGTGCCACCTTTGGCAATAAGCACCGAATGGTTAGCAAGGCCTACTACTGTACATTCGCGCATCACACGGCGCACAGGGTTTTCAACGGTCTGGCGAGTCTCTTCGTTGATAATATGAAATATATCTTCCAGCGATTTGCCCTGGGCTTCTTCCTGCTTCCATCCGGTTAACTCTTCAGCTACCGGATTCATCATTTCAACTCTTCCTTCAGTATCGGTAGCGATCACACCATCGCCTACACTCATCATTGTTGTACGATATCTCTGTTCGGATTCTTTTAGCGCAATTTCTGTCTTACTTTGACTTTTCGATGTGCTGCTTTTCTTCATGATCTTCATATTTCCAATTACAATTGAATTCCGTCATGAGTTCCAGTTTCTCATTAACATATCGGTAATGACAATATAAATATCTTCAAAATCTTCAGTTTTGCTGAGAAAATAAT
>JBGOZX010000256.1:0-4919 GCA_041480425.1 Bacteroidia bacterium | reverse complement strand
TAACACCTTAGAATCAGGGCCAATATTTTTGTAATCATTTCGTCGCTTTCTCATATTTGGTCAGTTTTAGAAAATACAGTAATAATGTAGGAAAACACAAATATTAATTATTTGAATTATAGATATTTAGGTACTCAAATTGTCGTTTAAGTACAACTTAAATTAATCATAGGTTTAAATCTTTAGTCATTAAAACTGCATTCAAAAATGAATTTGAGTTGTTTTAAATTATATTCATACTTTTATAATACAATAATCAAGGATAAAAATGAATAATGATCCGATTTTAAACCTGCTTTGTGAGAGGTACCCTTTACTTAATTCAGCAAAAAACTCCATTGGAGAAGCAGCAGAAATGATCATTAACTGTTATTCCAGTGGTGGAAAACTATTGGTCTGCGGCAATGGTGGCAGCTGCTCCGATTCAGAACATCTGGTAGGGGAATTAATGAAAAGCTTTGAGTTTAAAAGACCTATCGAAAAAAGTATTGTTAAAAAACTTGCTGAAGTCTCAGTAGAGAGAGGTATTTATCTGGCTCAAAAACTGGAAGGTGGATTGCCTTCAATTTCACTCTCTTCACAAACTGCTTTAACAACAGCCATTTGCAATGATATTGATCCTAACCTGGTATTCGCACAGCAGGTTATTGGTTATGGCCGGGACAATGATGTTCTTATCGCCATAAGCACTTCGGGTAATTCCCAAAATGTGGTGGACGCCTGCATAACAGCTAAGGCTATGAACCTGAATGTTATAGGATTAACCGGGATGTCAGGTGGAAAAATTAAACAGTACTGTGACATTCTGGTGAACGTGCCTGAGAAACGGACTGCTTATGTCCAGGAATTGCATCTGCCGGTGTTACATGCACTTTGTAAGATAATTGAAACCCATTTTTACGGTAACATAGATAATAAGAATGAAGGCTGAATTATTGCAGGAAATAATCAAAAGGATCAAATCAGTAAAAATTGCCGTCGTGGGCGATTTTTGTCTTGATGCATATTGGTTTGTTGATGAATCTAAAGGTGAAATATCTGTTGAAACAGGTCATGCAACAAGACCTGTCCGTCAGCAAAAATATTCACTTGGAGGAGCGGGAAATGTGACCGATAATCTGGCAGCTATGGAAGTTAAAGATATCCGTGCTTTCGGGGTGATTGGTCAGGATCCATTTGGTCCTGAAATGGTTACGCTGATGAAAAAGGCCGGAATCAACACTGACAACTTATTGATTCAGAGCGAACAATGGGCAACGCACGTCTACATTAAACCTTATGTTGATGATAAGGAACAGAACCGGATTGATTTCGGGAACCATAATAAGTTGTCTGAAGAGACCGCCAACAGGCTGATATACAATCTGGAAAAAGTAGTTAATGAAGTTGATCTTGTTATTATTAATCAACAGGTTCTCTCCGGAATCCATACAGATTATTTCAGAACAAGGCTGGTTGAAGTAATTAACCATTTTCCGGAAAAGATTTTCATTGCCGACAGCAGGAACTATACTGACTTTTATAGTGGTGCCTATCGGAAAATGAATGATAATGAAGCCTCCATGCTATGCGGGATAAAAAAAGAGCCAGGTGAGATCATCCCATATTCTGACACTTTAAATGCCGCCAAAACGCTCTACCAGAGATATCAGAAACCTCTTTTTATTACCAGGGGAAACAGAGGTTCATTAATAGTGAATGAATCAGGAGTCAGGGAAACACTGGGGTTGATGATCATTTCAAAAGTAGATACTGTAGGTGCCGGAGATAGTTATTTATCCGGAGTAGCCGCGACACTGGCTGCAGGTTATCCGATGGAAATTGCAGCAGAGATCGGATCATTTGTTGCTGGGGTGACTGTTCAAAAATTATTCCAGACTGGTACAGCTTCTCCCGTCGAAATACTCCGGATAGGACTGGATCCTGATTATATCTATCTCCCCGAACTGGCAGAAGATATCAGGCAGGCCACGTATCTGAAAGACACTGAGATTGAGATAATCAGGGAATGGCCAAAAGAGCTTTGCATCAAACATGCAATATTTGACCATGACGGAACAATTTCTTCTCTTAGGGAAGGATGGGAACATATTATGGCACCCATGATGATCAAAGCAGTTTTAGGAGATAAATTCTATGAAGCAGACGAAATATTGTACCATAAAATCGAGGCAAGGGTTTGTGAATTTATTGATAAAACTACCGGAATACAAACCCTTATGCAGATGAAGATCCTGCTTGATGTAATCCGTGAGTTCGGCTTTGTTCCTGAAGATCAAATGCTTGACGAACTTGGTTACAAAGAAATTTATAATAACGAATTGATGCTGATGGTAAAGGAGCGGGAAAGAAAGTTGAACCGTGCAGAACTTAATATTGAAGATTTAACATTGAAAAATGCTTTACCATTTCTCAGAAAGCTGCATACTGAAGGAGTTAAATTGTACCTTACAAGTGGCACAGATGAGGAGGATGTGAAAAATGAGGCCGCTATTTTAGGCTATGATCGCCTTTTTGAAGGTGGAATTTTTGGCGCTGTAGGTGATATTAATAAGGAAGCAAAAAAAATTGTACTTGACCGAATCCTGGATTTGATCGGGGAATCTGAAACAGGTCAGATAGCTACTTTTGGTGATGGCCCCGTTGAGATCAGGGAAACACATAAAAGAGGTGGTATTACAATCGGAATTGCAAGTAACGAATTAAAACGTTTCGGACTTAACCAGACAAAACGTACGCGCCTTATAAAAGCAGGAGCAGATATTATTATTCCCGATTTTTCTCAAACGTCTGAACTGCTCAGCCTATTAAACATAAAGTAAAATGGCCCATCCAAAATTTGACAGGGATCAGCTTGCCATTAAAAAGCTTGCTGAACGTTTTAATAAGGTATCTATTGAAAACAACCAGATTCCTGTTTCGCAAAAACCTGCAAATCTTTCAGATCAGGATAGAAAACTTATAAAAAAAACTGCAGATCGGATCAGATCGGCCAGACTAAAACAAAAACCCGTAATGCTAACCTTTGGTGCTCACACCATTAAAAATGGAATGGCTCCTGCCCTCATTGCATTGATCAGAGAAGGTTGGGTAACTCATTTGGCAACCAATGGTGCGGGTATCATTCATGACTGGGAATTTGCCTACCAGGGAAAATCAAGTGAGGATGTTCGTGAAAATGTTAAAAATGGTCAGTTTGGAATATGGGATGAAACCGGTCTTTTTATCAACCTTGCCCTGATTATCGGAGCCTTTGAAGGATTGGGTTATGGAGAATCGATTGGTAAAATGATCTCCCAGGAAGGTCTTCATATTCCGGAAGTTTCATTTTTAACCTTTGAAGCTAAAAATAAAATTGAATCAGATCCTGAACTGGCAGCTGCAGCTGTTGATCTTCTGGGAGTAATTCAGAAATTTAAACTGGTGCCTGGCTTTATGAGTATCCCTCATCCTTTTAAAAAATATTCAGTGCAGTCATATGCCTATGAGCAAAAAGTTCTTTTTACAGGCCATCCGATGTTCGGACATGATATTATTTACAACCATCCCATTAATAACGGGGCTGCCATAGGGAGAACTGCTTTAACCGACTTTCTTTACTTTGCTGAGAGTGTCAGCAGACTCGATCACGGTGTTTACATGTCATTAGGCTCTGCTGTAATGTCACCCATGATATTTGAAAAGTCATTATCTATGTCACAGAACCGTGAAATTCAGAGAAACAGTCATATCGATAACCATTTTATGCTGGTAGTTGATCTGGCCAAATCGGACTGGGACTGGCAGAAGAACGGGGAACCTCCGGTTGATAATCCTGCGTATTATTTAAGGTATTGTAAAACATTTCACCGGATGGGTGGTGAGATGCATTATCTTACTGCCGACAACAGGGATTTCCTGCTTGAACTTTACCACAACTTATCTGATAAAAATAAAGGATAATATCAACTTAACCAGATAATAATTAATAAAGTAACAACTGAGAGAATCAATAGATGGAGTCTCCAGTCGGTGATACCTTCAAATCCTCCACCCTTCTTAGAATAATTGATAGTTGTTTTTTCAAGCTTTTCAGGTGAAGTTTTTTCAGTGAATGCCGAAACCGCAAACAGTATGCAGGTAATAAAAATTTCAGCCCAGAGGCCACGGTATCCAAAGTTCAATGTCAGTTTATGATGAAGGAATGGGAAGACCTCTTTGCCTGTTTCAGGGCCAAGCAGTTGGTCTGTCACGAAAACAGTCGCTATAATAACACCTGCAATTACTGAAACAGCTGCCGCCTTGAGAGTCACTTTTTTACTTACGATCCCGAAGAAAATAGCCGGAAAGACCGGAATCACGAGGTAAGCAGAAATGGTCTGAAGGTATTTATATAATCCCTCTTCGTTTTTATAAACCATATAGGCAGCACCAATTCCCAGCAGGGTTATTATCATGATTACCATACGCCCGTACAAGACCTGCTTTTTCTCCGGAAAGTCCGGACGAAACTCAACAATGAAATCACGCACTACAAGAGTTGAAACTGAATTCAATACTCCGATAAGAGAGGTGATGAGAGCTGCCAGTAAAGATGCCATCAGTAAACCCCGCAATCCTGAAGGAAGAAGCTTATCCAGCAGAAGCACAAAGGTTTGTTTAGTGGCATCACCCTGCAATTCGCCCGGGAACAGAGCAAATGCAATAACGCCTGGCAATGCAAAAAGAAACACCGGGAATATTTTAAGAAATGTTGCAAACATTCCTCCCCACCTGGCGTTTTTAAGATCGGGAGCTGCCAGTACTCTCTGTACATTTACCTGGTCCATGCCCCAGTAGAAAATTCCGGCATAAAATGCAGTAGCCAGAATTCCCCAGAATGGATATACCGGATCGTCAAAGGGTTTTGCGATCGTCATCATCTGAGGTGCTTTCTCCAT
>JBGOZX010000255.1:0-4936 GCA_041480425.1 Bacteroidia bacterium | reverse complement strand
CCTGTCAGTAAAACGCTTTGCATAACCACTCTTCTTACTTTTACCTTTTTCCTTTTTCCTTGCTTGTCGACAGACAAGCTTCCGTCCCGTCAGTCACAAATGCAAATATCTGATAACATTATAAATAACAAACAGATATATAGCAATAACTAACCCAGATCTTCCACAAATCATACTAAGTTAAATAAAAGTTAAACTGTTTGAAATGAATTCTTCGTCTTTTTGATGAACATTATATTATATTCATTAGAAGTTATTTGTTTTAATAACTCCAGTAAATAATCTTATGTTATACTATAAAAAATGGTTAATGATCGTCAATTCATGATTCTTGTCATTCCAACCGCCTCCGTTGTTGCCGAAACGATGATTGACAACATTATCGTAGATCGATCCAATAGTGCAAACAAAAGTTTGCTATTATAAGATCAACGCACATGAAATTGATGGTGAAACCATGTCAATTCTCTTTTAATACATATTGCTGTTAAATCGAGGATTAACTACATTGTTGTAAATGGATCCGAAAGTATAAGTGAAACCAAAACTGGTATAATACTGATAAGCTGTTGCCTGCATCTTTCTCCTGAGCAGGACATCCTCCAGTGAGGCATCTCCTCTTGGAAGAGATATCTGGTCATGGACAGAAGCGACACTTCCATAGATGTTGAAAGAAAGACCTTTAAATATTCTGATGCTGGCACTGGTATTAAAACGAAGCTTATAGTAAGACCAGTCGAAAAAATAATTGCGCCAGGATAGTGTTCCACTCACTGATCCCCATTTTTGGATGATCGATAATGTTGCAGAAAGGGAATGAAATCCTATGATTTCTTTGGATTTGAAGCGTGTAGTCTCATCCATGTAATTATTTATTTCTACACCTCCCTGGTACAAAAATGTCAGAATGCGACGTGTTGATTCCGAATAAGGAAATATGTCGTATTCAATCCCGGGCGAAATTCTTACCGACAGATCAAAGTTAGAGTAGCTCGATGTCTGGACGTATGTTGAGGCTCCTGCTGACCAACGATCATTGATGCTTTTTACATAAGAGAGATAACCATACTGATCCTTTATGGTGCTTTTATATGTTGTGTCCTGATACGTGGTCCTGTCACTTTGCAGATCCATGCCAAAGCTTGATTCAAATTTTGACTTTTCAGTAATCCTGTTTGCTGACAAGGTTCCATACAGGTATCCGTAATTATACGTAGTCTGCCCGGAAGTGTAGGCATTCAGGCTTGCACTGTAAACCCAGCTGTTCCATTTATCTGTCGAAACAGTTTGCGATAGCGGTTCAGTGAAAGTTATTTTCATAAATTTAGAAAGAGGTGTTTTTGCAACATAACGCATTAAACCCATCTTCAGAGTACTTACTTCTTTTTCCCTTCTCCCTTCAGTTGTCTCATCAGGAGTAGTAACAAATGTTACAGTATCCTGCATACCAGTAAATTGGTGCTGTCCTACCAGGAAATAAGTAAACTCCATCCCTCCCGAACCTGTCCGCTGGCTCGTTGAAATAATATAAACACCGGCATCTTTGATGTCGCGTACATAGTTAACATATGGTATCTCTTTCCGGATATAATCGCTTGCTTCCATAAATACATTAAGTGCATCTTTTCGTAAAGTATCAGTTTGTGAAGATGTTTCCTGTGGCAGGACTTGCAGAAAAAGTAAAGAAAAAACAAAAAGAAGAATAAATCTTTTCATGGCTGATAAATAGGTTAGTTTAAAAGACGGTTACGAATTTAGATAAACGATTTAATCTGACAATTGTTATCTTGAATGTTTAACAAATCATTAACCTTTTAATAAAAACTCCGGTACCAGGAACGCGGTACCGGAGGTCATGAAGATATCAGGAATGAAAAACAAGAAACTATTTTATTTTTTCAAATCGGTCAGATTCTTTCCTGAGTCCGTTTTCAGTCATTACCCAGTACTTATCTCCTTCTTTTAAATTTTCATAATCGGAATCATATTTATCATTATTGTATTGGTAGAACATGTTTTCGGTGATATTATCAAAATGCACTACAGTTCCTTCAGGAATAAACAGATTAATGCCGACATTATCTAATGCCCACTTGCTGCCTGCCGGGATAGTAAAATACTCATCGAGATACAATGTATCTCCTGAGATTTTATAGTTGTACAATAACCCCTCGGCTTTTTTCATGGCATCCGGCTTACTCCGTCCTGCTGAACGTTTCCTGACATCAATTTTTAATGAATTATCTCCGGAATTTTCGATTGCCAGGCGAGCGCCGATATACAAATCTTTATTATTATCAATAAGATAGATGTTGTAATCTTCATCAGCCACGGAAATCTCTTTATCATAATGGAGATCAGAAACTTTGTGGTCACTTACTATATACAGGTTGTCGGGCGCCCTGGTCACAATATCCTGTGAGACAGTTTTGGCAGTTTCGGCAAAACTTATCCCTTCATTGAAAAGTATCATCGAAAGTGCTGCAACACTGATAACCCAGATTACTAGTCCAATAAGGCCGAATACTCCATCTTTTGCTTTAAACCAGAAGATCATCTTTACTCCCCAGTAGATGAGAGCCAGGAGGGGCATGATGATGACTATGAAAGATAAAATGAGTATCCAGGGAGCTACAGCAGGATTTACAATATAGTTCAGAAAATCGGGCAGATAAAAGAGATTAACTCCATATGATTCGGTCGAGAAGTACCCGGGATACCTGAAAAAGAATACCATTACAAAAGATACTATTGCAATAAATCCTGTTAATACGAAAGATACTCCGACAATTATCAGAAAGATCCGTACAAATATATAACAGACTTTCCCTATAGCTCTGAACACTTCATTAAAGGCATTTCCAATTCCTGAAGCTCCGGTATTGGAGTTACTGTAAACAGGTGCGTTGAAAGAAGCAGCACTGCTCGTTGGCCTGCTCCCGGAACCGGCTGACCGGTATCCATCAGCATACATTTCCCTTTTATGAGCATCCGAACGAGCGGAGGGGAGGGCGATCCAGAGGGCAACATAAACGAAAAATCCTATGCCGAAAAAGAATGTAAATAGAATAAACAAAATTCTTATCCATACAGGCTCGATATTGAGATAAGCTCCAATGCCTGCGCAAACTCCCCCGATAATAGTATCAGAGGGATCCCTGTACATCCTTTTCCGTTGAGTGGAATAGTGGTGAGCTTCTCTTTCTTCTCCCGTAAAGTCGAAGTCTTCAGGTTTACCGATAATAGATATCATCGCCTCAACATTCTCTTTTGATATCACGCCGGCTAAGCTATTCTGTGACTGAAATATCTCTGCTATACGCGATTCGATATCTTCAATTGTCTCTGCTCCCCCCTGAACGTTTCTGAACCGGGCATCAATCTCCTGCAGGTAGTTACGTAATATCCGGTAAGCTCCCTCATCGATCTGAAAAAGGTTGCCTGCGAGATTTATTTTAATAGTCTTGTCCATCATTTTCAGTTTTAATTGGTTATTAAATGATTACCTGGTTCTTATAAGGTTAACTGATTCAACAAGCTCATCCCATGATCGGTCAAGATCTTCAAGGTATGTACTGCCTTCAGAGGTAAGCTCATAGTATTTCCTTGGAGGACCCTGCTGGGATTCTTCCCAACGGTAGCTGAGAAGTCCGGCATTTTTTTGCCTTGTCAGAAGCGGGTAAAGTGTCCCTTCAACCACGATCACCTTAGCCTCTTTGAGTTCCTTTATTATATCGCTTGCATAACAGGAGTTCCTCGATATTACCGAAAGGATGCAATACTCGAGAATCCCTTTGCGCATCTGTGCTTTTGTATTTTCTAAATCCATGATATTAAGTATTAAATTTTTACACTTCAGGAATGTCAGATATCTAAGACCTTTTATAGTTTCATATTCTTTCTTACATTTTCAAATTCCTTTTTTACGGAATCTTTAATGTTGTGAATATTTACAGGATCACCCTTCATCTCAATTTTCTGAGCAGTAGTTTTTGCTTCAGGGAGCACCACATAAAGAATCAGATAGACCAGAACACCCAGGCCTCCTGCCATGATAAGAGCAAAGAAAATTACCCGGACAATCCATGGTTCAATGTCCCAATAGGCTCCCATACCTGCACACACACCGCCAATGATCCTGTGATCAGGATCGCGGTACATACGGTGAGCTCCGGGGGTTGAGAATTTTTCTTTTGCGGAAGGGCCCTCGTTATCAGAAATATCTTCAGGATTCCCCAGGATTGATATAACTTCCCTGACATCTTCTATTGTTATTACCTGTTTGTAACCGGTTAACCTGACCCGGAATAACTCCGCCATTCTTGTTTCAATGTCCGAGAGGATCTCTGATGAACTCTCTTCACCGGCAAAATGAAGCTCAAGATTCTTCAGATACCTTTTAAGTTCAGCGTAGGCATCTTCATCAATGTTGAAAGAGTACCCGCCGATATTAATGCTTACTGTTATTTTCATAATACTTGAAATAATTTACTACTATACAAAATAAACAACATGACAATGCAAAGATATGTAATAATAATTATACTATGCAATACATAGTAGTAAAAAAATGACAGTATTTTTGAAAATAAATTGTAAATAGCAGATAATTAGATAGATATAAAATGATTATTTTTTCAATAAAAAAAAGAAAATTTCTGTTTTTTGTGAAATTGCTGCACAAAACTCACCTCTCCGTCCCCCTCCTTCTCCTTTCTTTCACCTCATCCTCCAACTCCTTCTCCTTTTTCTTTTCACCGCATCCTCCAACTCCTTCTCCTTAAGGAGAAGGAGTGTAATGCAAAGGTAATTAGCATATTAGCCCCTCTCCAAATGGAGAGGGGTTGGGGTGAGGTAAATAAAAAAGAGTGACAGGGGTGAGGTAAACAAATGGAGAGGGGTTGGGATGAGGTAAACAAAAAGAGAGGGGTTGGGG
>JBGOZX010000254.1:0-5015 GCA_041480425.1 Bacteroidia bacterium | reverse complement strand
TGTTTCAGAAAAGAAGAAATTAGTGAAACGGCACCTTAAAGCAAAAAAAAGCCCTTGAAAAATTTCAAGGGCTTTTAGAATCTCTTACAATTTAAAATCTAATAATCATTCAGGACCACCATCCCACCATACTTTTCCATTAATTTCATCTGGTTGGGTAGCTCCGGTTGCATAATTAGGATTTCCTGAAACTTCACTTGCCGGTAAACGAAGCTTTGTCGGTATCTGACCATTGGTATCATTATTCGGAAAAACAACAGGGACCAATGCAGGATAACCAGTTCTTCTCCAGTCTGACCAGGCTTCATACCAATTCATGAAATGGCTGACCCACATTTGATCGCCGATCATTTCTAATTTGGCTTTCGGGCCTCCATAAGGGTAGGTCGCCAGGTATGTCGCAACCTGGGCATCTGATACTGCGAAAGAAGCATTAAAAGGAGTATACATCTGCATAGCCCCTTTTACACCTGCATTATAGTGTGACTCTGCAGTACCGGTTATTCCTGTTCCGATACTTTTTTCCAGAGCTTCTGCCATCAGGAACTCTACCTCAGCATAGTTCATGATCATGAATGGAGAATCGTCAAGTAACAAAAGTGGGTTCATTTTCGAATAGGTTGCTTGTACATTTACAGGTCCTCCTGCGGCAACATCAAGCATAGCCTGATCAACTCCATTGGGCAGGCCCTTCTGGTTAAGAGGGTCAGTACCACCCGGATAAGGAACAAAGCCGGCAGATGTCCATTCGGCTATCCCACCACAGAAGACCATAAGTCTTGGATCGTCATCAGCTACACTGGCCGGATTAGTTCCCTTGAGAAAGTCGACTAGCGTTTTAGCCATATGAGACCCACCTGATGATGTTCCCTGTGCACCATCCCCCGGCATCATAGCCCGTGAAATTCCATTTTGGTTGGTCCATTCGCTGGGTCCGATCGCCATCTTAACCCATACATTGTCATCATTACTGGCGAAGACCCCGCCTGCAACAGCTTTAGAAACATATGTGGCAGCCATAGCAGCATCAACATTAGATATCCGCATGGCCATCCTGAGCATAATAGAGTAACCCCATTTTTTCCATTTGATAATGTCACCATCATAGATAAAATCTGCAGCCGCAAAACCCTCATCAGCATTTGATGCACTGAGAGCAACTGTTGCTTCATCCAGTTCCTTTAAACAGTCAGTGTAGATTTCTTTCTGTTTATCATATTTTGGGAAGAAAATTCCTTCAATGCCCTTATTGGCTTCAGAATAAGGCACACTGCCATACATATCGGTTAGCCGGCCGAAATTAAAAGCCCTGATTATCCTGGTAGCGTTACGCATGTTGACTTTATTTCCTTCGTCAAAACCACCCGGACCAGTTTGCTTGAGTATCTCTGCTGTATTCTTTCCTACATCGGGTAACCAGAATTGGAACGGAGCGTTGTTTACTTCCGGGTCGTTGTCAATGTATTTATCACCGGTACATAAAAGACCTGTACTCGTTGTGGCAAGCTGCTGTGTAGCATGTGCGCACATACCTATGTTGGTTCTCCAGTCAATATACCTGTTGTCCCCTGCTGATCCGCCACTTGCGATGCCAAGTTCAGCAGCCGTAAAAAAGTAATTCATGTCAATTGTATTGACCGAATTCGGATCGATGTTCAACTCATGCAAGGCATCCGTATCACATCCGGCTATCAGGATGATTACCAGCAGCGCACTTAGAATAAGTTTAAATATATGTTTCATTTTATTCATTTTTAATGGTTAGAATGTTAACCTTAAATTGAATCCGTAAGTACGGGTCGTAGGCACACCAAAGTAGTCAAGGCCCTGTGAGGAACCACTTTGATATGATGATTCCGGATCAACATTTGGGACGTTCTTATAGAGTATTGCCAGATTCCGGGCTACAAAAGACAATCCAAGTGTTTTAATAGGTGTTCTACTTAAGAATGAAGCAGGAAAATCATATCCAAATGTGAACTGCCTGAGTTTTAGGAAGGAGGCATCATATATAAAATGAGCTTCATCACGCTCGCCCACGTTTCCCCAGTAATCCTGGGCCTCTTCTTCAGTTAGCGTCTTGGTAAAGGGTACATATATTGGATCACCATCCGGATTCGTACCACTTTCGGTAACTCCTGTTACTGTCAGTTTTCCATCCCGGCCAATCAGAGATTCCTTCGTGAGGCCTGCCTCCAGCAAGCGTACATTAGTGCCCGAATAAATATCACCACCAAATTTGAAATCAATCAGGAAGGTCAGATTCAATCCCTTATATGAAAGGGAGTTGTTTAAACCACCCGTCAGGTCGGCAACACCGTTTCCAAGGATCTCATATTTGTCTGATTGCACTGGCTGACCATGGTCAGAAGTATAAACACGATTGCCATTTGCATCCGTTTTCTGGACCCAGCCCGTGATCATGCCAAAGGGATAATCAACAATATGAGCAATTCTTACAGTTCTTGTTCTTGGTTCGTCAAGACCTAACATATTTATACCTGGATTAAGAGCAATTACTTTGTTTTTGTTTTTTGCCAGGTTTAATGAAACATCCCAGGTAAAATCTCCCTGAACAGGTGTTGCTGTAAGCAAAACTTCAATACCTTTATTTGACAACTCCCCTATGTTTATGGAAGTTGAACTAAATCCGGAACCTATTGATATAGTTGCATTGAGAATGTCATCGGTCGTTTTTTGACTGTAGTAAGTAAAGTCAAGTCCAAGCCTATTCTTCATGAATTTTAACTCTGTACCAAATTCAAGCTCAGTTGATAAAGCAGGTACAAGGTCAGGGTTTGGGATATTTGAACCGGAAGAATAACCTGCCATAGGTATGCCAAGGTGACCCTGTCCATTAAGCCCATATGTCAGATTACCAGCATATGCACCGACATTAGCCGTTGCTACCTGACCCCAGGATGCCCTTAACTTACCAAAGCTTAACACCTCAGGCAAATTTTTAAAAGCATCAGTGAATATGAAACTGGCACCAACGGATGGATAGAGTTTGTGGTTGCTTTTCGGATTCAACACAGAGAACCAATCGTTTCGGGCTGTTCCAGTGAGGTAAAGAAATCCTCCATAACTGAGTTCTGCTGAACCGAATAAGGAGTTGATCCCCTGTGCCCCATAACCATACCCGAAGTTTTGGCTGCTTGTATTATTAACTGAAGTGAAGAACGGGACGTTAAAAGCACTACCATTGGCAGTAACATCCTCATTTTTTCTTGTCATTTTATTACCTCCGACAAATGCGTTAACGTTAATTTTGCCAAAGGCTTTATCAAAGCCTAATGTCCATTCCTGGTTAATCTCCCGGGTCCAGTGCAATCCTTCATTGGCAGCACCACCCAGCTGATAGCCTGTACCCTGAGGTACCAAGCCTTTAGTCTTTTGGACGAAATAGTCCATCCCTACCCGGCCCTGAACATACAGGAAGCTTGTTATATCAAACCTCATTTGTCCGGAAGTAATAAAGCGATCGCGTGTGTCACTGTTTATGAACTGGTAAGCTGCCCACCAGGGATTCTGCCCCCACAGGTTGGGCGATTTCTGTAATTCCTCACCCACTCTCTTATTATCTACTGTTGTGACACCCTCCTGGACTGCACCAAGTTTATTAGGATCGCCTCTCATATCATCAATATTATAGTTTGGAGCCATCAACATAACTGCCTGGACACCGTTTCCTGGAGAGTCCGATACCATTGGCCTGTTCTTGGCGTCCTCATTAGAGTACATAACCTTGGCACCGAAAGTAATTTTTTTGCCAAATTTTCCATTTGTGGTTAACGTCAAATTCTTTCTGTTAAATCCTGAATTGGGGATAACTGCATTACTCCTCAGATCTGCAAATGAGAAACGGAAGTTTTGTTTATCACTTCCACCGGTCAAAGCAATACTATTAGTAAACGAATTTCCCGTTCGAAAAAAGCGTTTCCAGTTGTCACCTGCGTAAGAATACGGTCTTGAGATCCCATCCCACATTATAGTTGAACTGCCATCAAGCTTTGCTCCCCATGCCGACTCCCAGTTAAAAGCCTGTTCCTGAGTAGTTGGCTTTGAACCAACCCGTGGGGACGCAGGATCATTAGGATTAGAATTGGCTAAACCCCCGTTACCATATTCACGTTGCAGGTCCATATAGTTAATTGCCTGTTCAAAAACATAGTTTGAGTTGAACTCAATGCCAATACCTTTTCTGGCAGTACCTTTTTTGGTTGTGATGTTAATTACACCAAAACCACCTCTCGATCCGTAAAGTGCTGCCGCACTTGCACCCTTCAGCACTGTTATGGATTCGATGTCATCAGGGCTGATACTACTTAAGCCGTCACCCTGGTCAGTACCACCCCAAACACCGGACTGTCCACCCATGGTATTGTCCATGGGGATACCATCGACAACATAAAGCGGCTGGTTATTTCCTCCGAGGGACTTGTTACCACGGATAATCACGCGGGATGCTCCTGCAGGACCTGTACCAGCTTTGGAAACGTTAACACCGGCTACTCTACCCTGGATAGATGCGCCAAAGTTGTTTTCCCTGGCAGATGTTAAGCTGATTCCGGGAACTTTAGTTACCGAAGACTGCAGCGCTTTTGTAGACCTTGTAACACCAAGCGCAGTTACAACAACTTCACCAAGTTGTTCAACATCTGTCGAAAGTGTTACGTCAATTGCTGATCGGTTGCCGACAGCAATTTCCTGTACGGCATAACCGATAAAGGAAAAGTGAAGTACATCAGTGCCAGATGCAGAAATGGTGTACTTGCCCAGAGCGTCAGTGTTCGTTCCGGTTGTGGTACCTTTTACCACAATACTCACCCCCGGAAGAGCAACACCGTCCTGATCTGTGACGGTTCCAGTTACCATCCGTTGCTGTGCCAGCACCGCTTGTGAAAATGCCAGCAGCAGAAACATAGATAGTATCTGCCTCAAAAAAAGATACACTTTTTTTCTTATCATAGGTTTTAGATTTTAAGGTATCAAAAAGTAATTTTTTTTGATAC
>JBGOZX010000253.1:0-5038 GCA_041480425.1 Bacteroidia bacterium | reverse complement strand
AATCCTGGTCTTTTTAAAGACAAAAATAATTTTGCAGGAAATACTTCCTTTGTAGATTTCAATCTGGTAAAGGGTACATTAATACAATGTTATGATTTTTACAAATCTTTGGAACATCCGTTCTCAAAAGCCACTTTCATGATGTTTATTTTAAGTGAAGTACATCCATTTCTTGATGGGAACGGGAGAATTGCCAGAATAATGATGAATGCAGAGTTGACTTCTGCGAGTCAGTCAAAGATTATTATACCAACCGTTTTCAGGGATGATTACCTTGGCACATTAAGAAAATTAACAAGACAAGGAGATTGTGACCCATACATCAAAATGTTGCAGAGGGCGCATGAATTCAGTGAAAATATTTTCGGAGATAACCTGAATGAAATGCAGGAGTATCTTAAACAGTGTAATGCATTCTCAGAACATACTGAAGCCAGATTGAAGATTATTCAAAGGTAAATCTGCTAATAAGGGGGATTTGATTTAAGAATTCTACTTCTGCATCTGTGAATTATATTCAGTGATGAACAGTCACAATTTCTTTGTCCCGGCAAAAGGCAATTTGCAGATCAGATTAAAATCAAACAAAGGACAGTTAACTGACTTTAGTGTCCAATGTTTGAAAAAATAAACCTGATCGAGAAGCAGAGATAATCTCCTTCCACCCTGGCAGCATTTTTGTTTTTCTTGCAGGGTAACCAATGGAGGAAAGGGCCCGACCGACCGAAAGGAGGTCAACCCCGTCCGCACCGCCAGTTAAATAAACTAAGCCCTTGAAATTCAGGGGCTTAACTTTTTTCATGAGGTCTGTTTGCACAACCATTGCACAATAAAAGTTAAAACTGGAACATTTCTAAGGATTTAAAACAGTAAGCCCCCGGAGCGGATTTCCGGGGGCTGGGAATTGCTAAAATTGAACTTTACTCCTTTTTATTTTTGAGGTGGGGTAACGTTTCCAGCTCCATTAACTCGAAAAATAAATTTTGCCATACCTGCGGGAGTAATAATTACTTGAGCATCCTCAACCCATAGCCATCCTGTTACTTCTGACCAGTACCAGATGCCGATCCACAACTTATTTACACTTTTTTCAAGTACAAGCGGATCGTCTAAATCTAATTGGAAAGTCAACTTTACTAATAAGTTGCCTGAAGGAGTTGCAACTGATTGAGTTTCTGTGGATACGTACGTTTCATGTCCTGTAAACCACCACCAGGTTGCGTCTTTCACAATAACGGCTTGTGCATTCACAGCACTTGCGGTTAGACCAAGCATAATGCACAAAAAAGCAAAAACTTTGAGTTTTTTCATAATTGAAAAATTTTGGTTTATAAAAAGAAGTTAGATATAAGTGATTGCAATATCAATCTCCGTGATCCTGATTAACCAAATTTTTGTACAAAGTTACACCAGCAATAAGCCAAAGTCAATTTTATTTAAATCAAATTAGAAATCCATCCATCCAGTTTCTAAGTATTTTGGATGAGTGGATGATTAAGAGAGCACCTCAATTACCTATTTGCCTTTTTAAAAAATCTTTAAATATTAAAAAGCAAATGTATATGTGTATTTTAGGAGGATAGTTCTGTTTTCATTCTCATGGTTAATCAGGAAGTTTGCCCTATCTGATGAATTAATTCCTTCATTATAAACAATATAAAAATCACTGCCCTCACGCGGATTATAACGGAACCTTGCGTTTGTGATTATTCTGTGCGAGAATGTATTATATTGAATATAGGTGGTAAAGGTCAGTTTTGTGGTAAACATGAAAGTGCTTCTTAATCCGAAAATATTATTGGTATACTTTTGGGACCTTTTATTAAAAACTACTCTGTCAATCCGATAATTTCCACTGATTATTACACTTGAACCTATATTTAAACCTGGTTGCAATGATGCTGAAAATTTATAGCCATCGTAATAAGTGCCTACTTCAGGTGTCAGAGTTAAGGTTAAAAACCTATCGGGGGAAGTTGTGAACAGGTTTCCATATATTGAAAAGAAATTATACCTTCCTGCTGGAACAAAAATATCAGGATCGACAATAAAGTAAGTATCCTTAAGATCTTCAAGCTCCCAGGTCAGATAAATAAGTCCTTCTGTTGTTTTCTTTGTCACAAAGCTCCAGCCTGCAGATGATAAAGCCGATTCAAGTGAACCGTCAACCGAACTGTTGTAAACGTTACTCTCAGCAAGGATATAGTGAGAATTCAGGGGAGATTCTTTTCCGGGTAACCATCCATATCGAAGAGTGGCGCTTTTAAGAAAAAAATTGTTTCTGGTTTCCAGTCCGATGCCGGGATTATAATTTTCTCCTGACCGGTCCAGCAGAAATGCGTAATTGAAACCTTTGATTCTTTTTCTCTCCCATTTCAGATAAATCTGTGAAAGGTCTACAGAGAATATTTTGTTCACAGTTTCATCATCAAAAGTCTGCGCCCATTTGACAGTAAGATAATCATCACCAAATAAATTCAATCTGCTCTCAATCCCGTATGCCAAGTTGTAGGTACCTTCAGCTCCTATTATGGAAGTAATTATCCCGCCCAGATATGAATTCTGGTTTAAAATTCTTCGCTTGGTTCTGAGAATTCCAAAATTCTGACCTGAAAGTTCTTCAAATTTTGCAGTCTGCATATCAAGCAAGCCAAGATCCCATTCTCCTATCCTGCCTGTTATTCTCAATCCGCCGTAAATTCTTACAGGATTGCCATTATATAATCCAATATTCCTGCTATAAAATAAATTGTCATATAGGTTAAATGAAAAATCAAATACATCAGATTTTTCCTGGAAAAAAAGACGTTTTTCGGGGAAGAAAAGACTGAATCTGGTAAGATTGAATTGTTCCTGGTCAGCTTCCACCTGGGCAAAATCGGTATTTGCTGTAACATCCAGTGTGAGGTTGTTTGTAAGCCCGTATTTAAAATCTGCTCCTGCCTCATATTTATAATCATTCTTTGCAGACGATGCATCTATTTCATAGAATCTATTAATTCCTCCGAGCACATAGGGAGTAAGATAGATAGGTTTCCTCGATTTCAGTCCAATAAATTCAACTTCCTCGCCCATTGAGGCTTTCCAGTACAAAAAATCGCCTTTTATCTGAGGTATTTCAGGATAGGTGGACTGACCATGATCCGGATTATTAGAGTTGGCAATTGCTCTTAAGATTATTATTCCCATTATCACTTTATCAGTATTCCCCTGAAATCTCAGACTTGACAAGGGGATCCTGATTTCGGTTTGCCATACATTTCCATTGATTTTTGTTTCCGCATCCCAGAATGTATTGAAGTTAAAATTAATATCATACATACCATTTATCATATCGTTCTTGGTTGTAGCATCAGTCCGGATTCCATTCGGATTAACGGCAAACAACATCATGTTTTGCTTATCATTGTAAGTGTCAATAGCAATACCTATCCAGTCGGAATCCCAGTTGGCATGATCTCTGGTCTTTCCGATCCTGGATATCATTTCAGGGTCGTTGTAATATGCTGAAGCTCCCATATACAAGTACATCTCATCATAAAATAATCTGACATCTGTTTTTTGTTCAGGGATTTTTCCGGTATTCGGAGAATGCATAACAAGAGGAAAACTTTCCACTTTTTCCCATATTTCCTCATCTGGTATTCCATCAAAATTTATTCCACCGGATATAAATGGTATAACCCTTTTTACCTGAGCTTCGGCTGTTTGACTTACACTCAGAAAACAAAGGCAAATAATTATCAATATTATAGCCTTTAACAGTATAATTACTGGGATTCTTTTCTCTCTGGAATGGACAGTTCTTTTATCCTGGAATTGAGGTGGAAATATTCTATTCATGTCTCTCCAAGATTTGTTATGCAATTATTTATTAAATGAGAAAGAATTTGATTTTGACAAAGTTACGATATTGAAATACTCAAAGTCAAATTTATTTTTACAACTCACCCAAGTCCCTTTTTACAGAGGACCTGGTGAATGGTTAGCACGGTTCGTTTTCAGGGGTTTTTGAGATTAGTTGGCCAGAATAAACCCATACTTTTAAAGAGAGGATCAAACTCGCTTTTCATTGTTTGATAGCTGTGCTTGGATTGAATCTGCTATGAGCAAAAATACTTTGGGAAGATTCTAATTTCTTTTTAAGCCTATAAAAAGCCAATTGTTATGTCAACGTAGCAATTCAAACCTTTCCAAATTTCCACTATAATTACTACCTTTCGAGTATAATCAAGGATTTAAGTAGAAATGGAATATACTGAATTGATCCGCACTCGTGAAAGTGTCCGCAATTACGATCCGAGCCGGCCTGTGCCAAAAGAGATTCTGATGAAAATTCTCGATGCCGGTAGGTTGGCACCTTCAGCATGCAACTGCCAGCCATGGAAATTCCTTGTAATCTCATCATCTGCCATACTTGAAAAGGTAAGGAAATGTTACCAGCGTGACTGGTTTAAAGACGCTCCACACATCCTTGTAGTACTTGGATTAAGAAATCAGGCATGGAAACGTAGTTACGACGGATATAATTCAATTGAAACCGATGTTGCAATTGCTATGACGCATATTATACTTGCCGCTGAAAATGAAGGCGTTGGAACCTGCTGGATTGCGGCTTACAATCCAACATTACTTAAAGAAGCACTTAATCCTGACGAGAACCAACTAATATTTGGAATTACACCTCTGGGGTATCCTAAACCCGGATTTCAGAAGACCTCAATAAAAAAAAGGAAATCCCTAGTAGACATAGTCGAGTTTCTATAAACATGGATTATTCAACTGAAAATTCAAGAATTACAGTTTCAAATAAGTTATATGTCTTTTCAGCATCTGCCAAACTTTAAGTACTTTCTATGTCATCATCATATTCAGAAATGTGTGTATTAATTTGACGGTTTACTTTTCCCAGAAGAGAATTGGCATTACCCGATTTAGATTTTGAAACTTCAGTAATCTCACTATTTGTTCCATTATCAAATAATTTTTCTTCCTCTACATAAGTATTACTTTCTATAAACTTAATATCAGTATTATT
>JBGOZX010000252.1:0-5104 GCA_041480425.1 Bacteroidia bacterium | reverse complement strand
GAATCAACCTGGGAGTTGGTTTTTTCCCGGAGGCTATCAAATCAGTCCTTAGTGAGCCTTTGTGATCCCGATAGATATCGGGACCTTTGTGAAACTTTGTGGTTAAATCAATTCTTTAAACCACAAAGGACCACTAAGGTTATCACGAAGTACCACAAAGTAAAAATCAGAACCCTTTTTAAAGGGCTCGATACAAAATGAGATGTTTTATGTGGAAATAAAATATAAGTCTAACTGCATTTAAACCTCCTGCCTATGAAAAAACACTGACACATGATTCTGAGGATAAAAAGCAACCCAGTCCTCAGAAAAAGAGCAACCGGGTTGCAGAAAAATTAATTAGAAACGGGGCCGATACCCCATTTACAATTCAAAATTACTAAATAAAATGAAAAACCTAATTTATGCTTTTGTGATTTGTCTATTAGTGACAAGTTGTGAAAAAAATGAATCCGGGCAATCACAACAGAGTACCACAAATAAAAGACAACTAAGCAGCTCTGAGGTCATACTAAAGGAAAACCTTCAGCAGGCTGCACAAATTCTGGCAAATATTATTCAGGATGATGAGATAATCAATGAGCTTACTCAGATTTCTGCTGAAGGAAGAGCTACTTATAATCTTTATTTTAAAGATCTGCTTGCTGACCCCAAGGGTGCCGATGGCTCATTTAAAACTCTCAGGGATAGGTTCATTGAGGAATGTGAATCGACAAAATCAAACAATGGGTATAAAGATCTTCTCAATTTTCTCAAAAAGAATAATTGCTATCTCTATTGTCCTTATCCTGCCGACTTTTATCCAAAAGGCATCAAAACCTATACGATAGCAGCTCATCCGATTGATAACGACATTGAAAATGTGGGCTATTTAATTGACGGGAAAAAGGTTATCCGTGAAGTACTGGTTAACGAAGAATATGCCGATAAAAATCCTGTGCTTCTTGTTATGCCATGTGATGAAGGGGAGAATGAAGGAAAAGGCGAGAAAATTGAGAGTATTCCAAATGCTAAAGGAGATCCGGTTTATGAAGTAAAGATCGGGAAAATCAGATGCTCAAATTACTGTGGAGGACTATTTGAAGGGACTCTGGAGCTTAGACTAGCTCGGGGCACTCCGGTTTTTAATCCTACAACAGAGGAACTTACTGGTACATTTCCTGTTGTTATGGCGATAGATTATCCAAGAGATTATGCTAAAGCAGCAATAAATAATTGGACGGTTCATTGTAATGGTGGTTGGTATCCGGTGAATATTATTTTGGATTCAAACTGGAAGCTTTCAGAAATTCAGCATGGTATTCTTGCATACGAATATGATCAAGTAGTTTCTATCAGTATTGGAGCAACAGTTGTTTACAAAATGGACACGACCAGTGGCACCCTAACTGCAACAGCATCAACCACATATCGTGGAGATTTTTTAGGAATTACTGAATGGGACAGAGATTGGTTTTACGCAACTAATACAGCGCCAGGACAAGGTGATGAAGTTAAGGATGGCTGGGTTGTAAGAAAAACCTCCACGGCCTTTAAGTTAACAACTCCTTCAAGAACTATTTACTAATTATTAATTTCTCCATCCCTTTGGTAAACCCGGAGGGATGGATTAAAAAAAATGCTATGAAAACTATATTTTTAAGATCAGGTTTTATTCTGATTCTTCTTAGCTTCTCATTTTTTGTTAAAGGCATTGATTCATTGAAATATAGTTTTTCATTAAATTATTACAAGGATTTGTCGGATACTTATAGTGGGGGTAACTTATTGTCAGGGGAATTTGCGATTTCCAGATCATGGTATGGTGCAAGTATAAGTTATGGACACTTTCAATCACATACCACTTCTATTTATCAAATATTAATTGAAGAAGTAAACAAAACATTTGAAATCCCTACGGATGAAATATCAATTATGCAAATGGGTTCCCTTTCGGGTTTACTTATACCAATTCAGAAAAAATGGATTACTACGGAGCTAGTTTTTGGGGTTGTACTTGGTAAAGCTCAGAGTTCCCGATTTAAAAATGCAATTTATAGCTATAATGTAAGTGAAGAAAAGTTTACTTACTTATACAAAGACTATGAGTTAGTTAAGAATACTCATTTTGGCTACCAGGCAGGAATTAATATTACGCTAAATTTTTCTCAAAAAATCGGATTACAGCTTAATTCAAGAATCCAGCATTTAAGTAACGGTGGATCTTTCTTTTTCATTGGTACTGGTTTGCGGTTTAATCTTTAATTGATTATATATGAGGCGCTTCATTTTTTTATTAATCATTTCTTGTGCAATGACAACCCGTGGTTATTCACAGGAAACACTTCTTACTATCCGGACCGGTGCCGGTTATTATATTGATACTTTTGGAATGGACGACGGGCCCATAATCTGGTTAGAAGGTGGTTTTAAAGTCAGTAATGGCTTTTATCTGAATGGCAGAGTTTCAGTTGCTTCTATTAGCTGGAAAATAAGTGAGGGAGCTTTTAAAGATTATAAAACAATTATCCTGAGACAGATGGCTGATTTAACTTTCTCAAAACCATTCAAATTGGTCGGGCAACATTTTCTGGAGCCTGGAGTTGGATTTAAGCTGAAGAAGGAGTTCCTATTGGTTCCTGATATTTCTTATATTTATACCTCGGGAGGGTATCAATTATCTACAAGTTATAGTGAGATCTTTTACGAAATTGGATTTACACTTTGTCTCGATTATTACTACCAGTTTACAAATGGCTTTTATCTGGGATTACGAACTGATGATAATGTTATCTGGGCCCTTGGCTTTGAAGGGTTGACAATTTCCCCGCTGTTCGGGTTCAGGTTTTAGGGGGAAAGAGGGGGAGAGTGGGAGAATTAGAGAGGGGGGAAATATATAATGTAATATCGATGGGGAAAAACGGTATGAGGTGTGCGGAAGAAGATGCCCAAAAGTCTCCCTCACCATATATTCTTAACTCACCCCATTAACCCCTCTCTTAAACACTAAGAGAGGGGTTAATATATTGATATATAATTAAATAACTCCCTTCCCTTATTGTTTAACAACTCCTTATACACATCTCGTTATTGTAATGATATACTGACTATTAGATTGCTGTAATTTTTGTAAATAGCAGTTTATGCAGGAAGTTTTCCTTATCCGGGTATTTATATTGTATAAAGAGCAGAGGTATGATATATGGAACACTTAACTTAAAATAATAATACATTATGAAACAGCAGCATAATGATCAATCACATTGCTCATAAAGGCTCTGAAAGAGCCATCTATTAATAACCCCCGGTGCAAACCGGGGGGGAGCGGCCACACCACACGGGTCAGCTCTGAAGGAGCTGAATATGAAAGTTATGGAAAAAACCGTTCATCAAGTTTAACGCCAGACTCCATAAGAAGAATTCTATACTCCTCATCAAATGTCCTTTTCCTGTGATGTTCCTGTTGATTCTTTATATACTCAATGAGTCTTCCCATATCCATATATGAGCAAGTAAATGAACCATACCCCTCTGCCCAGCCATTAAATGAAGGAAACAGACCCCCATTTTTCATCCATAATGAAGATGATACCTTGATCTCTCGCATAAAATCTGCAAGTGCAATTGATGGATGAAGATCAGTGAGTATATGCAGGTGATTTTCAACACCATTTATGCGATACAGGTGACTGTTTTTGTGTTTTATTATCACTGTAATGTAAGAATATAGTTGACCGACATGTTCCTGTTTAACAGTGGGCAGGCTATCCTTTGTCCTGAATACAAGGTGATAAAGAAGATGACGATAACTTGACATTTTGTGAATTATTAGAAAAGTAATACAGCGAGAAAGGACTAAGTTACAAAAAATGCCATTTAAAACCAACATTATTAAGCCCCTTCAGGGCTTGACATCATATTATCGTTCTATACCCCCGGTTGTCACCGGGGGTTATTCATATATCGCCACATTCGTAGCTCTAAAAACAATACCTTCTGAAAAAAAAATGTACCTATCACCCATCCACAAACCCACAGGTTATTGGGACGAGCCAGGCACAATCGATAAGCCATAACAAGTTATTGACATCCATATTCTTAATCGATTGCTATGTAAATTCCATAAATGTGTATAAAGAGTAGTTATTGTTTAAGGGAAGGATCGGGGATGGGTTATAAAAATTTATAAATTGCACACACTTACCGGAAACCAGAGAAGCAATGAAAAAATCATTATTAATTTTTTGCTGCATATGTGCTATTTACTCATGTGAGAAAAAACCTGAAAAAAACAGTCTCCTCGAAGCCGAAATCAATGGACAGGTTTATTCATTTACCGGGCATGCAAACCGGTATACTGATTATATCAACGGTGTGAAAACCGGATACGATTACCATATTTATAATATCGATAAGCAATCATTATTTATTGAGGCATACGATGACTCGTTTACGAAAGTAATCTTTGCTTTTCCGGGATTTAGTGCAAAATATATAGTCGAATTACCCGATGGATTATCAAAAACATACCAGGCTACAAAAGGCGAGTTCAGGATTATCGGGGAACAATACGGCAATTTCAGAGGGGATTTTAAATTTACAGTAAAAAATATTCTGAATCCGTCCGACTCGGTAGTTATAAAGGATGGATACTTCAATATTTCACTGGAGAAACACGACAGGACGTTTCCGAAATAAAAGTGATTTGTTCATTTGCCTTCGGACTCCGGCCGATATAGTCGGCTTCGTCCGACGAAGTCGGCGAGCTCACTTCGTTCGGTTGGCTTCTCCGAACTCCGCTTCGCTCCGGTTCTTTTGTTCGACCAAATATCTATTGTAAAGTGTGGTGTTACCCCACATCCAAGTAACTTTTTCTTGTCCTTTCTTTGACCGCCCAAAGAAAGGACGAAAGAAAAGGCGCCCAAAAATCCAAATTAATGGCTTTGTTACCCACAAGCCAACCCGAACCAGGGCCCAAAGCCATTAACTTCGCGCATTTTTGGGTTTTGCCATCCCACCGCCATCTATCAAGTTATCTTAATTAATCGACTTTCTTCTTCTAAAAATTAGGAGAAGATAATGGTTAATGGAGCGTTGGCAAACCGGAAATGGCGCGAACCGAGCG
>JBGOZX010000251.1:0-5116 GCA_041480425.1 Bacteroidia bacterium | reverse complement strand
GTCTGATTTTAGTCCCGAGAGAGACTCCATATAACCTTATTCACATAAAGAATATGGAAACACTGACCCTTGCAGGAGCAGTTATTTGTCCGGCCACACCCTCATTTTACAGCAAACCGGAAACAATTGATGATCTTGTTAATACAGTCGTTGACAGAATAATTTCACTTGCCGGTTTTGATACGGACACTTACCGATGGATGGAAAATGGTTGACGGAAGAGTAATTAAATTTTTTAAAAAACACCATGTCCTGACCTTAGCCACTACGGTGGATAATGAGGCATGGTGCGCCAACTGTTTTTATGTATATCTGGAAGATGAAAATGCCCTGGTTTTTACGACCGACATTAAAACCAGACACGGGCAGGAGTTTTTAAAAAATCCATTTGTTGCAGGTTCTGTTGTATTGGAGACTATAATGATTGGGAAAATCAGGGGTATTCAATTTCAGGGTTTTGTTTCGGAGCCGCAAGGGGATGCTCTTAAAAAGGCAAAAGCCGCATATCTTAAAAGATTTCCTGTTGCAATGCTGATGGAAACCAGGCTCTGGATTGTAGAACTCACCCATATCAAGATGACCGATAACAGGCTGGGGTTTGGGAAGAAGATTATCTGGACAAAAGAATAGGTATGCGGTATGGGGCCTAGCGTTAAAAAATAGCCCGGTGGGCTATTTTAGCGAAGGAGCCAGCTTGCGCGGAGGAAGTCGTCAAATAATTCCCCTCCTGGGAGGGGCCAGGGGTGGGTTTCTTTAAGATAAAAAACAAAAGTAAAAAGACAAAAAAGGATTTCTCCGGATTTCCTCTGTGTCTTCCCTGCCTGAGCTGCCGCTTCGGCAGGCAGGTCTGTGAAACTCTGTGTAATTAATTATTATTTTCCCAGTTGTTGCTTCAGGATTTTGGCAATATATTTTCCCAGAATATCAAATTCGATATTTACAACTGTCCCCTTTTTGATCTGGTGAAAATTGGTTACCTCCCAGGTGAAAGGAATAATTGCTACCTTAAATGATTCTGGCTGTGAATTAACAACAGTCAGGCTGACACCATTTACTGATACAGATCCTTTTTCAACAGTAATGTAATCATCCTGAGCAGGTTCATATTCAAATGTATAGTACCAGCTGCCACCGGCCTCTCTGACATCTGAACATACGGCAGTCTGGTCGACATGTCCCTGTACCATGTGTCCGTCGAGACGACCATCAAGTCTTGTACTTCGTTCCAGGTTGACCTTATCTCCGGGTTTAAGTAATCCGAGGTTTGTCTTATCAAGGGTCTCCTTAATTGCTGTAACGGTGTAGGTGTCCTTCTCTTTTTTTACCACGGTCAGGCACACCCCGTTATGAGAAATACTCTGATCGATCTTCAGCTCTGAAGTAAATGAGCACTTCATGGTGATATGAAGATTGTCCTTCTCTTTCTGCAACTTCACAACAGGAGCTGCCTCTTCAACTATTCCTGAAAACATAATAAGAATATTTAGTTAAAGGTATAAAGGTATGAGATTTTTGAAAATGATAAAGAAATGTCTTAACACTGCGCTGTCTGTCGCTGCACGACTTCTTAAGACTTTTTAATTCTTCTCCTGTCTACCCTCTTTCCCTCTTTCTTCCAAAGTGTAATGCCTCCGTCGAGGGAGTACAGCTTACTGAATCCCTTGTCATAGAAAACCCTGGCAGCTTTTCTACTTCTGGTACCCGAATAACAATAAAGAAAAAGAGATGCGTTTTTATCTAATGTATCAGCTGCCAGTTCCAGGTTACCTGAAGAAGGAATATTAACTGCATTTTTAATCCTGGTCCTGCGGAATTCGAAAAACTCTCTGACGTCTATCAGAATGGCGTTTTTATCAGCCAGGTATCTCTTTTGAAATTCATCAGGGGTAAGAGATTGAAATTTAAGGGAATCAGGAACCTGAGCGGCTAAGTAACTGCAACAGGATAATAAATTAAAAATAATAACAATAAATATTTTCATAGCATGAAATATTAGTGTAAAGTAAGAAAAAATAGAATAATTATTCAACACCTCGACAAGTCGGGGCTGGCTCTCCCAGGGGGGAAATTTTTAAGAACTCTTCCCCATACCCCGTACCGCACACCTCATGCCAGTTTTTACATCCCCCTGACCCCCTTCTAAGGGGGAATTTCCCACATCACTAATTCTCCCCCTCCCCGTTTCTCCTCTTCAACTCCTAAACTTTTCAACTTTTCAACCTTTGTCCGACGAAGCTTTAGCGTAGTCGGACTTTCGATCCTTCAACCTATGAAGAAACCCACCCCTAGCCCCTCCAAGGAGGGGAATTTGTTGTATCACAATCTCCCCATCTCCGCTTCTCCCCCTCTTATTCATAATATTCAGCTTTTTACTATCTTTACGCGATTTTTTTAAAACAACTTTAAGTTCTTATTAACAGCATCAATGGGGAAACGGTTTCCTGAATATAAAGGTCTTGATCTCTCCCAGGTAAACAAGGACATTCTGAAAACATGGGATGAAAATGACACTTTTCATAAAAGTGTACGTGAGGTAAACGGGAAAGGCGAATTTGTTTTTTATGAAGGACCTCCTTCTGCAAATGGCATTCCCGGTATTCACCACGTAATGGCCCGTACTATTAAGGATGCAATCTGTCGTTTCAAAACCCAGTGCGGATATGAAGTAAAACGTAAAGCCGGCTGGGATACACATGGATTACCCGTTGAGCTTGGCGTTGAAAAGGCCCTCGGTATTACAAAGGAAGATATCGGTACTAAAATTTCAATTGAAGATTATAATAAAGCCTGCCGCATTGATGTAATGAAATACACCGACATGTGGGAGGATCTTACCCGTAAAATGGGCTATTGGGTAAATATGGATCACCCCTATGTGACTTATGATAACCGGTATATAGAAACACTCTGGTGGCTGCTTAAGCAACTCTATTCCAAAGGATACCTTTACCAGGGTTACACTATCCAGCCATATTCCCCGGCAGCCGGTACGGGATTGAGTTCCCACGAGCTTAATCTTCCGGGCTGTTACCGCGATGTGAAAGATACCACCTGCATCGCCCTGTTTAAACTGATCAGGGATGGGAAGTCAGAATTCCTGTACAAAAACACTGATACAACTGATCTCCACATGATGGCCTGGACCACGACACCATGGACCCTTCCTTCCAATACAGCCCTGGCTGTGGGCAAAGAGATTAAATATATCAGGGTTCGCAGTTTTAACCCTTATTCAGGCGATCCGATCACTGTTATCATTGCCAGGGATCTTCTGAATGCAATGTTCCCCGAAACAAACACATCACTTGAGATTTCTGAATATAAACCCGGCGATAAGAAGATACCTTTTAAGGTACTGGATGAATTTTCAGGAAGTCGACTTGAAGGCATTAATTATGAGCAGCTTATCGACTGGGTGAAACCTGAGCCAGGAGCTTTCAGAGTGGTAACAGGCGAATTTGTTACAACAGAAGATGGCACAGGGATTGTCCATATTGCCCCCACATTTGGTGCCGACGACTACCGTGTCTCGAAAGAATACGGTATTCCCCCTCTTATTGTAAAAAGAAAAGATGGCTCCTTTGGCCCGATGGTTGATAAACGAGGCTACATGGTTCCGGTTGCTGATCTTGATGAATCATTTGTGAAACAGAGTGTTAACCTCAGCACCTATAAGGGCTTTGAGGCTCGTCCTGTGAAAAATGAATATGATGACAGCATCGCTCCTGATACTGATACCCTCGATGTTGATATTGCTGTTATGCTTAAGCAGCAGGGTAAGGTATTCAGAATTGAAAAGCAGGTGCACAGTTATCCTCATTGCTGGAGAACCGATAAACCGGTACTTTACTATCCGCTCGATGCATGGTTCATCCGTACTACGGCTTTCCGCGACAGGATGATCGAGCTTAACAATACTATCAACTGGAAACCGCAATCTACAGGGACAGGAAGGTTTGGTAAATGGCTTGAGAATCTTGTGGACTGGAACCTTTCCCGGTCACGATATTGGGGAACTCCTTTACCAATTTGGATTACTGAAGACCGCAAAGAGGAAAAATGCATTGGCTCGGCTGCCGAACTTAAAGCTGAAATTGATGAGTCAATAAAAGCAGGATTTATGAAGAAGAATCCTCTTGAGAAATTTATCGAAGGGAATAATTCACAGGAGAATTATGAGAAATTTGATCTTCACAGACCGTTTGTCGATGAGATAATTCTTGTAAGCCCCACAGGAACTAAAATGTTCCGCGAGCTTGATCTTATCGATGTATGGTTCGATTCGGGAGCAATGCCTTATGCCCAGGCACATTATCCTTTTGAGAATAAAGATAATTTCCACGATATGTTCCCGGCAGATTATATTGCCGAAGGTGTTGACCAGACAAGAGGATGGTTCTTTACCCTTCATGCAATAGCCACAATGATCTCCGATTCGGTTGCGTTTAAAAACATCATTTCCAACGGACTGGTTCTCGATAAGAACGGGAACAAAATGTCGAAACGGCTGGGTAATGCAGTCGATCCATTTACCTCTATTGAAGAATATGGTTCCGATCCTCTGAGGTGGTACTTGCTTACTAACTCACAGCCATGGGATAATCTTAAATTCGATATTGCAGGTGTTGATGAGGTAAAAAGAAAATTCTTCGGGACACTTTATAATACCTATTCTTTCTTTGCCCTTTATGCCAACGTTGATGATTTCAGATATGCTGAAAAAGATATCCCTGTAAATGAGCGGCCTGAAATAGATCGCTGGATCATCTCTCTTCTCAATTCGCTGGTAAAAGAGGTGAAAAGATGTTATGAAGATTATGATCTTACACGTGCCGGACGGACAATTCAGGATTTTGTCACCGAAAATCTGAGTAACTGGTATGTCAGGCTCAACAGAAAACGTTACTGGGGTGGAGAGTATGATAAAGACAAACTTGCTGCTTACCAGACATTATATGTTTGTCTTGAAACAGTATGCAAACTTGCTGCTCCTATAGCTCCTTTCTATATGGACAGGCTGTTTACCGATCTTAATAATTCCACAGGCCGGCATAAAGAGAATTCAGTTCATCTTGCCCTGTTTCCCGGCTATGATCAGTCATTGATCGACAAAGAG
>JBGOZX010000250.1:0-5215 GCA_041480425.1 Bacteroidia bacterium | reverse complement strand
TACCTTCTCTGATATAAGTTCATAACCATTCAGGGGACATATTTTATCCGGTTGTGATTTAAGCAGGTTGTTCAGATTAGTTAAAAAACCGACTGTAATAATTGTTACACTTTTGTCGGATTGTGAATTAAGTATTTTTCTGTAAACATCAACAGCATCAGCAACTTCACTGGTTGATTTAATTGTATGAGGATATTTTGCAACAATTGAATCAGCCCAGTGTTGTGAAGATCCCAGATTTACTCCCTCTGTTTTCGGTGCACCTATGGCTAAACCCGGACGACCGAAATATGTATTTATAACCTCAATTGATGGAGCTACAAGTTCGTGCTTATTTGAAGAGACTGTGGCAAGTATCTCTGCTTTCCCGCTATCAGCCATCGCATGTAAAAATGCGAGCGCTCCCACATCATCATAATCAGGACCAAGGTCAGTGTCGAGGATGATTTTTACTGGCTTATCTGTCTTTTTCCCGGTATGATTTGTACAACCCCAAAATATAAATATTGCTACTACGAAAAGTGTTGTGAAGTACTTCATATGATATTGGTTATATGTTAGTTATATTATTTCTTTTCTGTATGGTGCCGAGGCCTGGGCTCCCATGCGAGTCACGGAAATTGCGGCAGCTTTGTTTGCATAAATCACAGCATCTTCAATATCCTTCCCTTCTGAAATGGCAACTGCCAGAGCTCCGTTGAAGACATCGCCTGCAGCAGTGGTATCAATTGCTTTTACAGGTATAACAGGAATCATTTTCGATATCGCCCCGGATAGCAAATATGCTCCCGAAGCACCCATTGTTATAACCACATTCTGTACACCTTTATTGCGAAGTTTTGATGCCGCCTTTTCAGCCGTCATAACATCATGCACTATGATTCCTGTTAGTAATTCAGCTTCTGTTTCGTTCGGAGTAATCAGATAGAGGCAACTTAACAAATCATCGGAGAGTTGCCTGGCAGGAGCAGGGTTTAAAATTACCCTGTTTCCATTGCTTACTGCCTTTCGGGCTACAAATTCAACAGTTCCTACAGGGATTTCAAGCTGCATAAGAAACATATCAGACGGACCGGTCTCAAATACTCCATCTTTAATGTCATATGCAGATAAAGAACCATTTGAACCCGGGGCAACAACTATGCAGTTTTCCCCATTTTCATCTACATTAATCAATGCAACACCTGATGGATTTATGGCATCTTTAATTATGTATCTGATGTCAATGCCTTCATTATCAAATATATGTAAGGCTTCAACTCCAAACATATCATTTCCGGTTTTTGTAACAAATGTTACATTTCCACCAAGCCTGGCAGCTGCAACAGCCTGATTTGCTCCTTTTCCACCCGGATTCATCAGGAATGTGCCTCCTAAAATGGTTTCTCCGGGGACAGGAAGCGTTTTTGATTTTATCACCATATCGGTGTTCGAACTTCCGATGACTATTATTCTACTCATAAATATACAGTTCGTTTATTTTCAATTAATAATTGATAAATCTAAGATAGAATTTTTTTTGACATATTTCTTCGGGTTCTTAAGTATAAAAAAAAATATGACCAGTCAACCAATTTCAGACCAAATCAGTATATTTAAGCCATAATCATTTATCCAAATTATCTTAATTCATTATGAAAAATAAGTTGCACTACGCATTACTGATTATTTCCGCATTGCTTATTATCAGCTCAGCAATTTCTTTTATTCTGGAATTAACATCAGCAACCGGACTTTTGCTTATTTCGGGGTTGATTGCGTTGGCTTTGGCAGTAAGAGGATATCAAAAGGTGAAAGGATTTTCTTATACACTCTGGATATTCACTGCTGTTACTGCTTCTATGTTCTATCCTCAGTATTTCATATCGGTGGGCGATTTTCAACTTAAAATGCTGATAGTTCCGCTTTTGCAGATTATTATGTTCGGTATGGGGTCACAAATGAGTTTCAAAGATTTCTCAGGGGTAATAAAAATGCCTAAAGGAGTATTTGTCGGAGTCTTCTCACATTATATGATCATGCCGCTGGTAGGTTTTGGCATTGCCAGCATTTTCAATTTTCCTCCGGAAATTTCTGCAGGTATAATCCTGATAGGTTGTGTTCCAAGTGGTCTTGCATCGAATGTAATGTCGTTTTTAGCCCGCGCCAACCTGGCACTTGCTGTTACTGTGGGTGCTATCTCTACACTTCTTTCTCCTTTTGTAACACCTACACTTATGAAATGGCTCGGTGGTCAATATATTGAAGTAAATTTCTGGAGCATGATGCTCGATATCCTGAATATGATCATCCTTCCAATCGTGGCTGGTTTTATTTTCAATCTCTTTTCAAAAGGCAAAGAAAAACTGCAGTCAAAAATCATTCAGCTTGTTTCCTATATGTTAATTATCCTTCTCACTAACCTGGTATATATGAAATCGAAAGATGCCGGTATCTCAGAATTTTTAATTCATTTTGCCAGATCAATGGGTTGGTTCTATTTTCTTCCTATGATTGGCGCAATGGTATTGTCTCACTTTGTTAAGGGAGAAAAAAAGTTTATGGAGAAGATCCTTTCAATGATATCAATGGTTGGGATTGCTCTCATTGTAACCATTATAACCGCTTCGGGACGCGATAGTCTTATAAAAGTGGGTGCTCTGCTTATAGTAACAAGTCTGTTGCATAACCTTACCGGTTACACGCTAGGTTATTGGCTTTCATGGCTGGTTGGAATGCCAGAGAAAGACCGGCGTACAATTGCCTTTGAAGTGGGTATGCAAAATGGCGGATTGGCTTCAGGTCTGGCATTGCAGATGGGTAAAGTGGCTACTGTCGGACTCGCTCCGGCTATATTCGGGCCGCTGATGAATGTTACCGGCTCTGTTCTGGCTAATTACTGGCGTGGCAAACCTGTAGAGGGAGATAAGTCAACCCCTGAGGAGCAAACTGAAAAAGCCGGTCAAGAATAAAATAATTATTTACATACTTTAATATTATGGATAAGAAGATAATAACATTCGGGGAAATAATGCTTCGTCTGGCCACCCCTGATCATCAACGTTTTTCACAGGCAACATCTTTATGTGCGTCATTCGGAGGGGGTGAAGCTAATGTTGCTGTTACCCTGGCAAATTTTGGTTTGCAGACCGAATTTGTAACACGTCTTCCAAAGAACGACCTTGGTCAATCTGTTTTGATGGAATTAAGAAAACATAGTGTTGGTACTAATTACATAATACAAGGTGGAGACAGATTAGGGATTTATTTCCTTGAAACAGGGTCTGTTTCAAGACCAAGCAAGGTAATCTATGACCGGGCTAACTCTTCAATTGCGGAAATCAAACCAGGTATGATTGATTGGGACATCGTTTTTGAAGGTGCCTCGTGGTTTCATTGGACAGGAATTACTCCTGCCATTTCGGAAGGAGCAGCTCAGGTTTGCCTTGAAGCAATTAAAGCTGCAAAGAGGAAAGGTATTACAGTTTCCTGTGACCTGAACTTCAGGAAAAACCTCTGGAAATGGGGCAAGACAGCCGGAGAAGTAATGCCTGACCTGGTAAAGCATTGCGATATAATACTCGGGAATGAAGAAGATGCTGAAAAAGTATTTGGCATAAAGCCGAATGGAACTGATATCTCAACCGGCCATGTTGGAGCTGACATATATGAATCGGTATGCATAAAACTCAAAAAGCAATTTCCCGAGGCTAAGAAAGTCATCATAACACTTCGTGGTTCTATCAATGCTGATCACAATACATGGTCGGGAGTGCTTTATGACGGAAAGAAACTCTTTGAAGCTCCACTTTATCATATCACACATATTGTTGACAGAGTTGGAGGTGGAGATTCGTTCATGGGAGGGTTGATCTATGGTTTATTAACTTATCCTGGCGATGATCAGAAAGCCCTGAACTTTGCAGTTGCTGCTTCATGCCTGAAGCATACCATACATGGCGATTTCAACCTTGTTTCAGTTTCTGAGGTTGAACAACTGATGAAAGGCGACGGTTCAGGCAGAGTTGTCCGCTGAATTATATTAGTCCGCGGTAATGCCCTGGTCTCTTTCAATTTAAAAAGAAAGTTAAAGCTGTAATTAATATTGAATATCTAACAAAGAATTTCGATTAACGAATTACAAAGTTATCCATGAACATTGGACTTTGGTGAAATAACTTATTTATTTTCTGTTAGTAATAGATCATGCTTTACTGCTATTTTTAGCAACGGATTCTGCAAGTCCACGAATGTAACCTATAGCAAACAGATTCCCTAAGGTCATATAACCTGGACGTTCGTTAGTTTCTCCGAACATAGTTGGTACGTGATCCGGTCTTAACGGACCCTCAAAGCCGATGTCGACGTATGCTTTCATTGCTTGGTACATGTCAATTTGCCCTTCATCATGGAAACATTCGGTGAATTTAGTGCTGGGTAAAACTCCACTGAGGTCTTGTACACTTCTGAAATGAACAAAATTTATTATTCCCCGTTTTCCCCATCTTCTCACCAGAGTGGGTATGTCTGCACCCATTAAGGAGAAATTACCCTGACACATGGTGATTCCATTGTATTTGCTAGGATAAATATCCAGCATCCGATCAAAATTTTCGACGGTATTCATAATGCGTGAAATTCCCTGGATACTGTCTACCTGAGGATCATCAGGATGCAATGAAAGGTTCATTCCAATTTTCTCTGCTTCAGGAACAACCGCCTTTAGAAAATATTCAAGATTCTTCCATAAACTTTCATTTGAAACTTCACCATACTCAGTTAATGGTTTGCCTTTTATATCTTCATAATCAAAAGCAGTCATTAATGCTCCTCCCCGGCCAGGTCTGTCAGTTTGAGTACGTGCCCAGCTGATTACCGGCATCCAATTATAGCAGATAACATCTACATCCCCATACTGCTTCAAATTCTTCATAAAGGTTATGAAATTTGAAATTTCTTCATCTTTACCGGCTAAGCCAAGTTTTGTCTGTGTACCTAGCGAAGGGGGTCCTTCTACTACAGTCCATTTTATTCCCTCTTTTTCCCAGATTTCCTTGGTGGCAGTAATAGCCTTGGGATCCCAGGCTTTTGTATCGGGGATTCTTTCTACACCTGAAACAGAGTGAAGAACACCCAATTGTCTTGCAAAAGGCACTTTGGGTGAGGTCGGACCCATAAGAAAGGCAAATTTAATGCCGGCATCTTTCTTGTATGCTTTTATCTTACTGGCTTTTTT
>JBGOZX010000249.1:0-5239 GCA_041480425.1 Bacteroidia bacterium | reverse complement strand
ATTTGATTAATTTTTCTTTTTCATAGTCCCATGATAGTTCATTAAGTACTCTGCTATAAGCGTATGCCCCCATTTTTGTTCTTAGTTCTGGATCATCTATCAATTCAATGATTTTATTTGCAAAATCAACAGTATCGCCACCTTTAGCATAAAGGGATGCCTCCTGAGCTGTAAATCTACCCTCTTTTAAATTATATTGAACGACTGGTTTTTTCAGGGCCATATACTCCATGATTTTATTCATTGTGGACAGATTATTCATCTCAGTAGGTTTATCCGGATTGACGCATATATCGGCGGTATTCAATATGGCCATAAGTAAATCATCAGGTACTCTTCCATAAAAATCAATGTAATCAGCAAGGCCCATTTCAGTCGATAATTGTTTCATCTTTTCGAGGCTCGTGCCATCTCCTACAATGGCAAACTGAATATCCTGCCTGAGTGAGATAATATGTTTTGCACTTTCAAGTAAAAGATCAATGCTTTCCTGTTCTCCTATGACACCAACATAACCTACCAGGTATTTTCTTCCTTTTAAAAATTGCATATCAGGGGGGAGTAGTTTTAACCGGTCCAATTTAGGACCGCTCCTTACAACCTGAATTTTATCTTCAGGCTTTCTCCCTCTTCTGATAGCAATTTCCTTATATGATTCATTAGTGGCAATGCAGTAATTAGCGACAGCAAAAGTCAGCCTTTCAAATAAAAGTGTCGTCTTATAGAAAAATCCCTTCCTCCCATATTTTGCAATATATAATTCAGGACTAATGTCATGATGATCAAAGACATATTTCACTCCAAGGATCTTGAACCATAAAGCAACTAAAAAGATCAGGTCCGGAGGATTGCATCCATGAATCACATGAAATCGTTTTCTGAAATAGATTTTCCAGCTTAGAAAAAACTCCCAGAATAAAGCAATACTGTATTCAAGCAGATATCCAATAACACCGTTGGCTTCATAAGGATGAGAGTGCCGATAAATCTCTATATCGTTTATAACTTCATAGGATGCATCGTAACCTCTCATCTTAGGACAGATGACACTGACCTTTGCTCCCTGATCTTTTAGTGTGGTGGCTTCCTGCCATACCCTCCTGTCGAATGGAACAGGTAGATTTTCAACTACTATAAGAATATGTTTTTTTTGAAATGCTGACATATTACCAATTTATTCCGAAGTAATTACTATTAGATATTAGAGTTTCATCAAGACGGACAAAATCTACAATTATCTTATCCTGAGTATTCCTGATCAGGTTAAGAAATTCAGGTTCTTTGGTATTTATTATAATTACTTCACTATCGTCAATTAATTGACCCGGGTCACTGACTAGAAGATTAGACAGATGGGGGATTCGCAAATCAATGTACTCTTTATTTGTTCCGGTCAGCTTGGCCAGATTTATATTTTTGTCATAGATAACAATATCACACCCCTTTCCTAACAATGCTTCTATAATCGTGACAGCTGGACTGTTTCTCAGATCATCAGTCCCAGCTTTAAAACTTAACCCAAGAAAACCAAGTTTTTTATCCCAATACTTATAAATAAGTTTAATGGCACGTTGTATTTGAAGATCATTTGTTTTATGAATGCCATCAATCACAGGAACATCGATATATAGATCATGAGCCAAAGTCTGAAGTCCTTTTAAATCTTTTGGCAAACAGGATCCACCATATGCAAAACCAGGTTTGAAATAATATGGTGATATATTAAGTTGTTTATCCTTGCAGAAAATCTCCATCACTTTATGAGAATCAATTCCTAATTCAGAACAAATATTACCAATTTCATTACTGAAAGAGATCTTAAGTGCATGATAAGTGTTATTAATATATTTCATAATTTCAGCAATCTTCAGTTCAGTGATAATGATCTCACCCGGAAGTTGCCGATATAAGTCGGCTACTTTTTCTGAAGCTTTTCTGTTATCTGAACCAATAAGGGTAAGGGGTGGATTGTAATAATCCTGAACAGCAGTTCCCTCCCTTAAAAATTCAGGGTTATCAACGATTGCAAAATTCTCATTTCGTTTTTTACCTGAAATCCTTTCTACAATAGCTGCAAATTTATCACAGGTACCTGGCATAATAGTTGATCGGATGGCAATAATATGAAAAGTATCTTTATGTTGTAATGCTTTGCCAATGTTTTCGGCCACTTTAAAAATATGTTGCAGGTTCAAATGTCCTTTATCGGTACTCGGTGTACCAACTGCAACGATAGAAATATCAGATCCTATGACAGCCAGCTGATTATCAGTAGTTGCACTGATACGTCCTGCTGACCTTTGTTCGGCAATTATAGTGTCCACATCTTTTTCTATAATGGTGGCTTTGCCCGAGTTAATCTGTTCCACCTTTGCTGTATTAGTATCCACACCTATAACGTAATGCCCGTTTTTTGCCAAACAACCCAGACTTACGCAGCCTACATAGCCAAGTCCGAAAATACTAATATTCATATCAAATTATTTTAATTATAAATTTAAAGGTAGTTGTGCGCTCAATCTGTGTATCACAATAAATGACGTTTGTCGCTTCTTTTTTCAGAAATGAACTGGAATACCATCCTAAAATCTGAGGTTTCAGTTGTCCATTAATAACCAGCGGATTAAGTTTTTCATCAACATAAAATTCTGTTTTTCTTACTGTATCCTTTGAAATCAGATAACAATTATTGTACGATTGGGTGACTGTGACTTCAGGATGAATGTGAAAAGGGATTTCAACCCGTATTTTACAGTTTTTCCTGACAACAATGGTGTCAATTATTTGAAATTCATTTTTTAATTTGTCAAACACAATTTCCCGGATATGCTGCGCATTTTCCTTTAAATAACCGTTATGTGTAGCTTTTACGCAATCAATATCCCCGCTGGACATCAGATCAATTACGGTTGTTTTATAATGTTTTATCCATAGCGTAGGTCCACCGTTTACAGCCTGGTCTTTTTGGTTTATCCTGATAGTATTATGAGCAAGGGTACCAATAAAATATTGACGCCATTCTGGTTCTGTATGATATGTATAGGTCCCGGAGTCAATGAAAACTGGTTGTCCGTCAACGTGTAAAATAAAAGATAGAGCATCCGTATGTCCATGAGCAGCTATTGATAGAAATCCAAGGGGAGCTGCATCAAAGTGCATATAAATTTCTTTGCCATTTTCCTTTTTCCTAAAGAAAAAGTGCCCCTCATCTCTGAAAAATTTTGAACTTTCATTACATCTGATATCTGGGATAAACTCATAAACCGATTTGCCAGTATCACCGAACAAAAAGTGATTCTTAATGTCAAAGCCGTTACTTTTGGATTTGAGTACCGGATCGTTAAATATTATGGCACCGGAAGTCAGCAAAGATCTGAAATTGTTAAACTTTTTATCAAAATCAAGAATGAAACATTTTCCATCATCTTCATCGCCATATTTTGGAAAATTTCCATTGCAATCAAGAAAGTCGTAAATATAGCAGAAGATTTTGTAAAGTTGTTGTTTGTATCGTCTTGAAAAAGGTCTATTTGTTTTTTCACCGACAATGAAAGACAAAAGGAAAAAATCAGTAATGAACTGAATATATTCGGCAGCTTCTTCTTTGTTTATACCATTTTCTGAATGTTGTTTAATGATTTCATTTTCCAGGCCTTTCTGAGCATAGTTAACCCATTTTCCCGATTCTTTGGATGCCCATTTTGAAGAAGCAATGAATAGTCCGGCATATTCAGAGATCAGGTGGTTGTTTGCAGAAGAAAATTTTGATGGATTTTCATAAGAATAGATGCAATGTTTCTTAATCAACGGCAGCCAATCATTTTCTACAAATTCCTTAAAACTGATATCTTTTGAAATAAGGTTATCTGCATCTAAAATTTCCCAGCAAAGAAACCAGGTTATTAATCTTAGATTTACTTCAATATTGCTATACCAGTTTATCCCCTTCAGAAATTGATTCTGGGAAGACCATGATTTATTCATTTCTATAAACAAATCTAAATCGCTTTTACTTTTTGTAACTATGTAATTTATACAAATGCTTGTAAGAAACTGTAAGCGATTGATTTCCCATACACTCTTTGCAGAAAGAAATGGATTTTCTCTTATTTTTATTTTCCTGTAAAAGGATGGGGGGAAAACTTCATCCGATAAAATATCTTTTTGCCAATTAATTTCATGCGGATTATTGTAATTAAAAGCGGTACCAAAAACATTTATAGTATTTGAATATGTTTCTGCATTACCTACATAAATGCAAAGTATATTTCTTTTCGGAACAAGGTCTTTTGAAATGTACCTAAATGTATATCCAAATGTTTCTTCCAGGAAACCTTTGATCAATTGCTTAATCCTGAAGTAAATTTCAGCAACTGACATAGTCATTAGCCTGTTGAAATGCCATTTATTCATTAACAGATTTTAAAATGAATATAGTCTATAAATCATGAACATTATCGCTACCCAATGTTGGAAATATACATTTGATATTTCCCCCTTGGTGATAATATGAGATGGTCAACTATTCTGACTCCTATCTCTATAATACCTTTAGTTTGTCTATTAATCTCATTTTTAAACACCTCCATTTCTGATATCTGGAAATGTTTATTTACAATTATCAACAGATCGGCTTTACCCTTCTCCTTTTGTATAAACTGATATGTAGTAATGTTTTTGAAGATTGGATTTTCCAGGTCAAACGCCGTACCTGGTAAAAACTCATCGTTTAACCCGTATAAACCAATAGTACTACTTCTTTTACCCTCGATTGAAAAATATTGATTATCAGGGGAACAAATGTCATCTGTTTTATATCTGATAAATGGCATTATTTGGTTTAGGAAACCGGTACCGACAATTGAATAAATATTGTTTTCATTATGAACCTGCTCTGTAAATCCATAATAAGGATCAAACATATACCTGTTTGGGGTTAATTCTTCAGCAATAACACATCTTTCACTATGACCGTAAAAAGTAGATGTTTTTACGTTAAAGAATTGTTCAATGAATTTACGTTGTTTACAATCCAGATTTTCAGATATGAGAAAAATACCTTTAAGTTTGATCGTGGGTTTTATCTGGTATTCCTCCAACAGTTTTGTAAAATACCAGATTGCAGAAAGATATCCGTTTAAATACTGAGGGTTAAATTCGTTGATTTTATTTGCATATTTTTCAATTGTGATTTTTGATAATCTCTTGGGAGAAAATATCATTTCATTATGCATTGGAT
>JBGOZX010000248.1:0-5240 GCA_041480425.1 Bacteroidia bacterium | reverse complement strand
TACCTTTATGGGGAAAATGCCCGGAGTAAAAGAGATTATCCTACGGCAAGGAGTATGTTTTTGCAAGCTTTGGCTATCGATTCAAACTTTACTCTGGCAGCATTGAAGCTTTCTTTAGCATATATGAATCAGGGTTTATATGAGGAGTCAAGAGAATGGGGTCTCAAGGCGTATAAAAAAAGAGATCAGGTACCATTAAGGCTGAAGATCCTTATAAATAGTAATCATGCCTTCTTTTTTGAAACACCTGTTGAAAAAATCAAATACCTAAGACAGCTTCTGGAAATTGATGATATTTCTCCAAACACCTATTATGATATAGGTATTGATTACAGCAGTATGTTTCAATATGATAAAGCAGTCCCTGAATTTGAGAAAGCGCTTGAGATATATAATAAATTTGATTGCAAACCCTGGTGGGTTTATAATTATACTGCGCTCGGTTACGCATATAATAAAACTGGTCAGTTTAAAAAAGAAAAGAAACTCTATAAAAAAGCAGATAAGGATTTTCCTAATGATCCTCTTCTTTTCTACATGGAAGCTATGCTTGAATTAACTGAAAGAGATACTATTGTAGCTAATAAATATATTAAAAAATACATTTCTATTCGCAAAGACAATTCCTGGTCTGAGGCAGCTATTGCATATAACCTAGGTGCGTTATTTGCTGAAGCAGGAAATCCTGATAAAGCAGAGGAATATTTTAGACATGAACTCTTACTTGAACCTAATGATGCTTACAGGATTTATCATCTTGCATGGCATCTGATTGATAATGATCGGAACATTAATGAAGGTCTGGAACTAATTGATAAAGCACTGAAATTGAGACCTGATTTAAAATGGTACCTGGCAGACTGTAAGGGTTGGGGATTATATAAACAGGGCAAATATGAAGATGCCCTTAAAATTCTTGAAGAATGCTGGGATTTAAGGCTCTATTATCGTCATTTAATTTATCTTCATCTGCACGAAGCAAAAAAGACTGTTGCCAGTCAAAAGAATAATTAAACAAGCGAACATAGCAGAGGTCACAACTGTCAGATCAAGGCTGGCCAAAAAATAAGAAAGTCAAAAAATCGCATCCCGTGGCCTCAAAAAGTAATTCTTTTTCTTCCTGAAAATAAAAAGCAATTGATCTTTTTCTCAAGTAAGGAACAACTATGCCATTTTTTACCTGAGGTGCCCTTACAGGGGTCTTCCTACGCAAGCATAACAGGTCAAAGTGATAGTAAAGTATCACCCAGACAATATACCCTGCACGGTAATCGTGCAGCAAGACAGGGGGTATGATTTCAGGAGAAAGGTGTATTTGAGTAAAATTTGAAATAAAATTGACTTTTGCTTTTTGCCGGTGTAACTTGTATTTCGCACCGTCAGTTAGATGGTCTGTAAAAAGATTGACTTTTTAACCTTTTAACTATTAACCAATATCGGAAGTCATGAAAAGGTTTATTTGTAGCTTATTAATTCTCCTATCAGTAGCCGGTTTTTCGCAAGACAAAATTACCGGTGCATTAGGATTGACTTTTGGAATAAGCAAAGAAACTGCAAAAAATATTATACTCAAACAAGGAGGCGTATTTATGCCAGTCGATGACAATAATCAACTATCAGTCCAAAATATTTCAGAGGGCGAAATGAATCCTCGGTTTATCGTGTGTTACTTTCATAATGATAGTTTAGGAATGATTAGCCTCTATTTTTATGACAGTGACAAAGGTTTTAAAATGCTGAGGCTATCTGATATATTTTCCAGTAAATACGGTGAACCTACAATGAATATATCTTCTAAATTTAAAGTATGGGATGTTGAGGACAATTCTATTACCCTTGCATTAATAGCAGAACCTAAAAATTATAATATTCTGTTAATCTATTCTAACGATAAATTAGCGAAGAGAATTACAGATAAATTAAAACTCGAAGATTTAAAATTTTAAGATCACAAAATGGGGAATATATTTTACATGTGATATGTTTTATAATAAATTTAGGTAGTTTCCCTTGGTTGAATTTGTAGTATTTATTACAAGTTTCTATCCTTCAAGATAGTCTAAAATAAGCCTGTGCATAATACACGGACAATGCTAAAATTAATTTGTTTGTTCCGGTTTTTGCTTTGAAAGAGATACTTTAATAATTTCGATTCAATCATTCAGCATATTGGAGAATCTCTCCATAATGAAACGAAACCCCGAACATAAGTATGCCGGGGTTTTTTACTTCTGTAAAGATCGCATTACTGAAGTTCAGACAAGTATTTATTTGCATCAGGTACTACCTTTTCATACCTTTAATGAGTAAACTGTTATAAGACATTGTATAAAACACAATTAAGCTATGCAAAATGCCACACAAAACAATCAATCAAACCTATGGAATCAATGAAAGTATTTCTAAGTTCAACATGCTATGATTTAAAACAGATTAGAGCCGATCTTTTGGAATATTTCTTAAACATGGGATTTACACCCATATTGTCAGAATACTCAAACTTTCCAATCGACCCAGATAAAAATACAATTGATAACTGTATTGAAAATGTGAAGAATAATACTGATATTTTTATCTTAATTATTGGAAATAGGTATGGTTCCCAAATTAATGATGATAAATCTATTACAAATACCGAATATCTTTATGCAAAAAGACTTGGTATTCCCATTTACATTTTTATCTATAAACCAGTTTTAGCGATTATTCCGATTTGGGAGAAAAACAAAGACATCGATTTCTCTAATGTGGTTGATTCACCAAAAATATTTGAATTTATACAAAACATCCGAGAGACTGACAAAAAATGGTGTTTTGAATTTGATAAAGCTCAGGACATAGTCAGTACATTAAAAACTCAATTATCACATCTTTTTAAAGAAACCCTTGATTTGAAGAGAAAATTTGATAGCACTCTCCCAGTCTTCTATAACAAATTATCACCAGAAGCAATTAGCATATTGCTAAAAGAAGAAGCCTTTTATGAGATCTTCTTCTTCGCGCAAAGTTTAGAAGATGAATTGAAAAAACATGAAAGTCTTATATATGATTTAGATTATCAAATTAAATTTGGTTCCTCAGAAAAGGTTAATGATGATATTGAGCTACAAAGATGGATCTCAAGAAATCTTACTTCAATATCTAACTTTGTTGAATCCGCAAATTCACTCGTTAATGTTGCATTTAAAAAGTTTTTTGGTGATCCCGGAGTACCCGCAGATTTGAAAGGATTGTATTATGTAGCATGTGGCTTGTCGCGAATCTTTCAAGAACTACTCAGCTGGCAGCAGACAATTATATCAACCTCTGTTAATGAGGATTACATAAAACTAAGAAATAGTTTTGCAAAATACTCCGTAAATTCTGCCCTTACAATTTGGGACTTTCCTGCAATGATAAGAAATGAAATAAAAAGTGCTAATGAAAGTATTAAGAATGGGGAGACACCTACAATTAAAGTTACTTTGAACTTTGATATAGATAAAGATGCTTCGGTCGACTTTCTAAAAGAAATTAAAAGACTTAAAAATATAAACCTAATAAAACACTTTGAATAACACGGACGGTAGATCGCCTTAGGCAGGCAGACCAGCTGCACAATCGATGACGCCCCCGAGTCAACGCACAGCGAGGTTTTCTTACTTCTATAAAAACCGTATTACAGAAGTTCAGGCAGATATATACTTGCATCGGTTACCTCCTTTTCATACCTTTAATAAATAAGCTGTTAAAAGACTGTGTATAAAACTCAATTTAATTATGAGAAAGTCGGGACAGCTAACCAGTTAAAGTTAATCTATAATGAAGAAATACTGTTTAATAATTTTCTTATCATCATTAGCTTTATTTCTCTCTGCTCAAAACCAGCTGAAAACTACATCAGCTAATCTGAATTTAAGAAAGAATCCATGGATTGACAACAATATTATTTGCGTAATTCCCAAGTCATCATTGCTTACAATCGATTATTCAAACCAAAGATATAATGAATGGATTAAGATAAATTACAGTGGGAATGTTGGGTATGTATATTCAAAATATTTAATAAATCCACAATTTAAAAGTGCATTTAGTAATAAGAATGATTTTGCTAATTCAAGTTCAAGAGTAAAATATTATACGAATTCAAAAGGAGAGAAAGTCCAATCTCCCACATTCTATAATAAGCCACCAGCGGGTGCTACAGCTGTTTGCAGGGATGGCACGTACAGCTTTAGCCGTAATAGAAAAGGAACTTGTTCCCACCATGGAGGAGTTGCGCGATGGTTATAATAAGACTCCAAATCAAATTTTGAATCGTTATTTACTATTTTAGGATTCTGCACTTCTAAAATACTTCCGACAATGCAGCGAGACCCAGGACTTAAGAATACCAGGGTTTTTACTTCCATAAAAGTCGTATTGCAGAAGTTCAGTTCCCAATATAGGATCTATAAGTTAAATAAACGTCCGATTGTTTGATGGTGGATGACAGGGGAGGTCAACGGTGTTAATTGGACGTTTCAGTGTGAGTACATTGTTTGGGGGAGGATTATTCCAATAAGTAATGGCGCCTACACTAGTTTTAAAAAGTGAAGATGGCATAAGGGATATTACTACCTCTCTTATTATTACCGAAATATTTAGCAAGAGACACACACGCTGACTTATTACGAGATATTGAAAATCTATTTTGCAGTAATGAGTTTCGTGAACGCAATTTTGCGTTTATGTGCAACATTGCAAAAGCCAGACTTCTTGACCACATTTGGCCGGAATAAAATGACCAACCTTAGCCGGAGTTACATACTTGTTGTTAAGTTATGTATGTTATCTTTAATGGTAATGTGGTTAAAAATAGTTGGTGATTTTTGATTAAATTATCAAACTTTGCCAAAGAAGTATTAATCAAATTCGGTTTATTAATATTCAAATCAATCTGTTATAAATTGTACTGTTTCATTTTATTAAATAAAGTTTTTCTGCTTATTTTTAAAAGATTGGCAGCTTCGGTGCGATTATAATTGCACTTACTCAGTGCTTCAATAATTAGTTCTTTTTCAAGTTTCGAATTAATGGATTTAAGGTTTTCATCCAATCCGGAATCAAATTCAAGCTTAGTTCCGTCTCTTACAGGATATCCTTTAATTCTCATCGGCAGATGTTCGCGGGTTATTGTTCCTTCCTTGCATAGAATCATGGCGCTTTGTATGGCATTCTGCAAATCCCTGATATTCCCGGGCCAATTGTAATTTAGCAAT
>JBGOZX010000247.1:0-5285 GCA_041480425.1 Bacteroidia bacterium | reverse complement strand
TGAATTTATCAACATTAAAATAGATGAAACGACACTGAAACCTGATTTTATCAGAATCATAAATTTTTCGGGAAAGATTGTTTTTCAGGATAAGATGAATCCGGATATCAAAGATTTTCAAATTCCGATAAATCTTATACGGGGAGTCTATGTAGTACAAATGGGAAAGGGTGACTTAACCCTGTTTGCTCAAAAACTGATAGTACATAACTAAAGAAATATTTACTTGGCCAACTGGAAATACGGGGAATGTGGTTCTGGATGATTATCGGAGGTATCAACCTTAATCCAATAATTACTCACCGTTACCACATCGATGAGTTCCAGAAAGGTTTTAATGGCATGGAGCAGGGGAATTGAGGAAAAGTTATTCTCAAATAGGACTGATTTCATCATTGGAAACAGCTGATTATTTAAAAATTTGTATATCTTAGATGTGATTGTAAACTCGTAAAAACAATTTCATCTATGCAAGATTTCGTTTCTTATGAGGAGAGACTTAAAAATTTCGATTGGTCTGTCTCTGAAAACGAACTCGAATATACGGAGGGGAATATTATAAATATTGGATGGTATTGCTCCGACCGTATATGCCTGAAAGGGAAAGCTGACAAAATTGCACTTTATTATGAAGGGTTTGGTAATGTTGAAAAGAAATACACTTTTAATGATATTCGTCTTGCCGGAAATACAATTGGAACATTCCTTCGAAACCTTGGGATAAAGAATGAAGACAGGGTCAGTCTTTTTGTGGACAGGATACCTGAATTATATCTTTCATTTCTCGGAGTCCTCAAGATAGGAGCAATAGTTCAGCCACTTTTTTCTGCGTTTGGTGATGAATCGCTTTTTGTCAGACTGGAAAATGCACAGACACGAGCAATCATTACGCAAAGAAAACACCTGCCCAAAGTGAGAAAAATTCTTGAGAGACTCCCGCACCTTGAATTTATAATTTTGGTGGATCATGTTAAAACGAAACCTCTGGAAAATAAAGAGGTTGCTTTTAATCTGGAGGAATCCTTACCTGTTGAGAATATGGATATCTTTCCTACGGTTGCAGAATCACCATCAGTTTTACACTATACATCAGGAACAACTGGTCAGCCTAAAGGGGTGAAACATGTTCACTATTCTCTTATATCACAATACCTTACTGCAAAATGGGTACTCGATCTCATGGATGATGATATTTACTGGTGCACAGCTGATCCGGGATGGGTTACTGGGACATCCTATGGAATAATCGGGCCATGGAGTCTTGGCATTACTCAGTGTGTTCTTGATACTGGTTTCTCAGCCCAGATATGGTACAGGTTTATCGAGAAGTACAGGATTACGATGTGGTATTCAGCTCCAACTGCTATCAGGTCTCTTATGAAGGCTGGAGATGAAATAATCAAAAACTTTGATCTTACCAGTTTACGTCATCTTGCAAGCGTTGGGGAACCTTTGAATTCTGAGGCTGTTATCTGGTCTGAAAAGATATTCGGAAAACCATTTCTTGATACTTTCTGGCAGACAGAGACAGGGTCGATAATGATCACCAATTTCCCGGGAATGAAAGTCAAACCTGGATCAATGGGGAAACCATTCCCTGGGATCACAGGAGTGGTGCTTGATCCAAAGACACACCAACCTATAAAAGAACCGGGTAGAATTGGACTGATTGCATTTAAACCAGGGTGGCCTTCAATGATGCGTAATTACTGGAATAATGAAGAAAAATACCGGGAAAAGTTTGTAAACGGATGGTATTTGTCAGGCGATAGAGCAAGCATTGATAATGAAGGTTATTTTTGGTTTGTAGGAAGAGACGATGATGTTATTAATACCGGCGGACATCTGGTAAGTCCGTTTGAAGTCGAGTCAGCTCTTCTGGAACATCCCGCGGTCGGCGAATCAGCTGTAGTGGCAAAACCCGATGAAGTGAATATGGAGGTGGTAAAAGCATTTATCACTTTGAAACCCGGATTCACTCCAGGTCCCGATCTTGAGCTTGAGATAATGAACTTCATCAGGAAAAAGTTATCTTCGCTGGCAATGCCTCAGTATATCGAATATATGGATAAGCTTCCAAAAACAAGAAGTGGTAAGATAATGAGAAGACTTCTTCATGCGAAGGAGTGGGGCGAAGATATTGGTGATATTTCCACTCTTGAAAATGATTGAAAATAAATAGCAAAAAACTTCATATTTTAAACTTAAACAATAGCAAGATGGAAGAAAAGAATATGGATGAAATGAAAGATCTTGTTCTGAATTATGTGATCAATGAGTATATAGAGGATGAAGATGAAAAAATAACCTATGAAACACCTTTGATCTCAAGCGGATATGTAGATTCTTTTTCAATGATCTCTTTACTTGTTTTTCTTGAAAATAAATTCAAGATAAAAATCCCACCAAATAAAGCAACACCTGAGGCATTTGACAGTGTTAATAATATAGTTTCCCTTGTAAGTCAATACTTGAAATAAATCCAATTAATTGCCAGCTGTTATTCTCCCGAAAACAAAGCATTCGGTAATGACTATTCTGAGGTACTTCTTGCGTAATAATCTGAATATAAATTAATTAATTATAAAATGAGCTACACCGATAAAATCAGGAATCTGTACCAGTCTCAGCTTGAAGATATCCGTAATGCCGGGATTTATAAAGAGGAACGGTTCATTCATTCCTGTCAAGCTGCTGATATTGAAGTTGAATTTCCTTCAGGAGCCGATGTAAAGGAAGTTATTAATATGTGTGCAAATAATTATCTCGGACTTTCAAGTCATCCCGAAGTAATTAAAGCTGCACATGATGGTCTTGAAAGCAGGGGATATGGGATGTCATCTGTCCGTTTTATTTGCGGCACTCAGGATATCCACAGAGAATTGGAGAACAAGGTCACAGAGTTTCTGGGGACTGAAGATACTATTCTTTTCCCTTCATGTATGGACGCTAATGCCGGAGTTTTTGAAGCAATTCTTACTAGTGAGGACATAATGATCTCTGACAGGCTCGTCCATGCCTCTATAATTGATGGTATGAGGCTCTGCAGTGCCCAGCACGACACCTTCAAGCATTCAAATATGGAACATCTTGAAGAAAAGTTATTGCTCCATGCAGACAAGAGAATAAAGCTGGTTATTACTGACGGGGTCTTTTCGATGGATGGTGACATCGCCAGACTTGATGAAATGGTGAAACTGTGTGAAAAATATGATGCTATGATCCTTGTCGATGATTCTCACTCCTCTGGATTTATTGGAAAAACCGGACGTGGAACCCACGAGTATTGCAATGTAGTAGGTAAAATAGATATTATTACAACAACTTTTGGGAAAGCTCTTGGAGGAGCATCAGGAGGATGTGTTTCCGGAAGGAAAGAGATAGTTCAAATGTGCAGGCAGAAAGCCCGTCCCTATCTTTTTTCAAATACTATTGCTCCAGTTATTGTTTCAGGGGTTCTAAAGGTTTTTGATATCCTATCTTCCAGCACTGAACGGCGTGATAAACTGGAAAAGAATGCAGTATACTGGAGAAAAGGATTAACAGATGCAGGATTTATTTTAAAAGAAGGAGATAGTCCTATTGTCCCCGTAATGCTCTTCAATGCGAAATTATCCCAGGATTTTTCTAAAGATCTTTATAATGAGGGAATCTATGCCATTGGATTTTTTTTTCCAGTTGTTCCTAATGGACAGGCAAGGATCAGAACTCAGATTTCAGCTGGTCATGAGATTCATCATCTGGATAAAGCTTTAGCTGCATTCAAAAAAGTAGGAATGAACTACAGCATACTTGGTCTTACAAAAGAACAGATTGTGGCTAAATACGGACTTTAAACAAAAGACTTTTATTTCTATTTCTTGATGTTGATACCTATGCTATAATTATAAAATTAATTAAATAAAAGACAATTATGGCATTTAATTCTATTGATTTTACAATCTTTTTTATAGTAACAACCGTACTTTTCTTCTTATTGCCAAAGAAAGTCCAATGGTTATGGTTATTGATCTGCAGTAGTTACTTTTATTACTATTACAGCCTAATATATCTTTTGGTATTCTTCATTATAATTGTTTTGAATTTTTTTGCTGGAATTCAGATTCAAAAATCTGTTGCTTTAAAAAAGGAAACTATCTTCATATTAACTATCGGTTTTAATATTTTTGTCCTATGTTTTTTTAAATATATTAATACTTTAGATAATTCAATTAACTCTATAACCAGTACAAGTAAATCTATATTCTCTGAGTTAATTTTACCGCTTGGTTTGTCATTTTTTATTTTTACAATGCTGGCTTATTTAATTGAAATTAAAAGGGGTAATATCAGTGCAGAAAACCATTTAGGAATATTTGCGTCAGCTTTTATGTTCTTTCCAAAACTTGCTCAAGGCCCTATTGAAAGGCCTCAACATATTTTTCCACAATTTCATTCTCCACATACGTTTGACTATGAAAGGACTTTAGCGGGCCTGAAACTTATGCTCTGGGGCTTGTTTAAAAAACTAGTCATAGCTGACAGATTGGGAATATATGTAAATGCAGTATTTAATAATTATGAACATCATAATGGAACTACTCTGTGCCTTGCCACATTTTTCTACTCATTTCAAATTTATGCCGATTTTTCCGGATATACAGATTTAGCGTTAGGAGGAGCACAAATATTGGGATTTAATCTAACAAACAACTTTAATCGTCCATATTTTGCAATATCTGTTAAAGAATTCTGGACCCGCTGGCACATCAGTTTTTCAACATGGTTAAGAGATTACTTGTTTTTGCCAACTGCTTATGCATTGGCAGGAAAGTTTAGAAATGAGAAGTACCTGATGATTACTTCTGACAGGTTTATTTATATGATTACCGCCATTTTTACTTTTGCAATCTGTGGAATATGGCATGGGGTAGGAATGAATTATCTGATTTGGGGGCTTTTATTCGGAATCGGTCTCACATATTTAAATTGGATGGCTAAGCTAAACAAGAAAATAAGAAAATCGTTAGGAATAAAAAAAACATCATTAATATTGTCATTTATTAAAATAATAACCACTTTTATTTTTATTTCATTTGCATGGATTTTTTTCAGAGCAGATAATACTACTATGTCGTTTGAAGTTATAAGGAAGATTTTTCATGATCCAGGAGGTGTGTTCATTGCTGATCTAACTGATATTATTTTTTCGGTTTTTGGGATTCTATTCCTCGTTGCAGTTGAATTTTATCAGGAAATCATAACAAAATCAAACTTGCCTTATGTAAATAAAAGTTGGGTCAAGG
>JBGOZX010000246.1:0-5316 GCA_041480425.1 Bacteroidia bacterium | reverse complement strand
GATATCCAGGGCAACAGGTTGATTATTCAGCGATTCTAAAGCTTTTGAGATAAGTATTCTGGCTGAATCAGATGAAAGGGCAAATACAGGTCCTATATAGTTAAACCTGGCACCATCTCTTCCAAATATATAACCATCTAAATTGTGATTTTGCTTTAAAAGAAATGCCTTCCCTGGGTAATTTTGAAGCAAAGTCTGCAAAAGATAAATCCTGTCTGCACCAAAAATGCTCTTGTCAAGTTTTAAGACTTCGGACAAACTTTCACTGTCAATATACCTTAGTTCATTTTTGGGTTCCTTATAAAAAAAATTATTCGAGGAAGTATTGGTCATCCTTAAGATTTTATGCTCCTCTATAAATCCGAGATTCTGATATAAAGGTTGTCCGGCAGGTGTGGCATCAAGCTTAATTGATTCAATTTGTTTTAGTGTGTCAATAATATATATGAGAAGCATCTTGCCGGCACCTTGCCCTCTTAAGCTTTTATCAACCAGTACCATTCCTATCCAGGCAACTTTATTTGAATGATTTAAAGCAGTTGCCGTTCCTGCAACTTTATTATGATGTTCAGCTACAAGGCAGGTATTCAAAGGATTTTCAAGTAATAATCTCCAGTCTTTTTCTGTCTGGTTCCATCCTTCAGTATTTGATAAACTAATTGCCTGATCCAGGTCACTTATTACCATAGGACGTATCTTAAAAGGTAGATTGTCTGGCATATACAAAATCCGTTAAAAACTATAAGAACCACTTGTCAATATTCTCAGCGATAAAAGCATCATCGTTGAGTTCAGGGTAAGCAGCATATACCCTGTCTATTTCTGCTTTTTGGCCAGGTGAAAGCACCTCGTTCCTGTCCAGTGTCCATAATCCTTCCAATAATCCCTGGCGGCGCAATATTTCATGCAGTCCGACAATGCATCCTGTAAAGTTATTGGCTGCATCAAAGAAGGCGGCATTACAGTCAGTGATTTGGTTTGCAAGGACTAACGATCGTTGAACGTCATTGTCATATTTGCCATCGTGAACAGCTTTCAGCAATTTTACCGCTGAGAGTGTCCATACTGCCCAATGTCCGAGTAAACCACCCACTATACGTTTATTGATAATCATACTCCCATTAAGGATCTTGTACTCCGTAAGCAGATCAACAAGGATGTTATCGTCATTACCTGTGTATAAGGCAATATTTTCTGCCCTGCCTGATTCAATGACACCTCTGACAACATCAAATGTCTGATAACGGTTAAATGGGGCTATTTTTATGGCAATTATATTTTCTATCTGTGCAAATTCCCTCCAGAAATTGACATCCAGCTTTCTTCCTCCAACGGCAGGTTGCAGGTAAAAACCAATTACCGGTATAATTTCGGCAACAGCCTTGCAGTGTTTGATAATATCACTATTTGGTGAATCATGGAAGGCAGCCACACTCAATAAAACAGCATGAAACCCATGCTGTAAAGCCAGGCATGCCTCCTTTAAAGCCTGATCGGTTTTGCCTATGACTCCTGCAATACGGATAACCGGATTTTCCGTTTTTAAAGTAAACCTGTTGAACTCTTCATTGGCAATCTCCAAAAGAGGTGTATAGAGGTCAATTTCAGGCTGCCGTATTGCAAACTGCGTAGTATGGACTGCAACAGCAATTCCACCGGCACCGGCATCTAAATAATATCGTATTAATGCCCGCTGACGACGCTCATCCAGTTTGCGCTTACTGTTTAATGCAAGAGGGAGGGCAGGTATCACTACTCCCTTATGCAAATTAGTTATAACGTCCGGAGGAATTTTATCAAATTTCATATCTGTCATAAAAATTTATTAATATTTACCATCTCTTACTTCAAAATGTGTTGGTTTACCCAATAATTCTTTGTCCTCTTTCAACCATCCGGCAATCCATTTTATTACCTGGTTTATTGGTACCTTTGGCCGGCCAAATAAACCAAATGCTTGTTCAGAATTGCTCAGAAGAGCTGTGGGAGCCTCCTTATTTACAAGAACAGGCTTCACCCCAAACAATTTTCCGAATTCCTTTGCCACTTCACGGACGGATAGAATTTCAGGTCCGGTTATGTTTAAAACTTTAGCAGGGCTTTTAACAAGTCCCAGTGAACGGAGAACGAAATTATTCATATCGCCCTGCCATATCACATTAAAATAGCCCATGGCCAGATCAACGGGCTGGTTGTTTTTAACTTTCAAAGCTATATCTACTAAAACTCCATAACGCATTTCAACAGAATAATTAAGACGTATAAGTGTTACTTCTGTTTTATTTTTAATGCTACCGTATTCAAACATTCTTTCTCTTCCAAGACATGATTGTGCATATTCACCTATTGCGGCCGGTAAATCAGTCTCCACTGATCCCCCTGATTCAACAGGAACAAGTGGATATACGCAACCTGTTGAGAAAGCAACTATCCTTGAATGCTTGAAATGCTCAGCAACAAGTGCCGGCAAATAAGAATTGATGGCCCATGTCATTGCAAGATTATCAATTGAACCAAACTTCATTCCTGCTAAAAAGAATACATTTCTGAGGGATGGCAAACTATTGGTAAAATTTGTATCTAATAAATCGCCATGAATAGTTTCGATCCCATATTTCTCAATTCTTTTTTGCTGTTCATTATTTTCATAAAGCGACACACCTATAATTCTTTTTTTACTTCCTGCTTCGTCGCAGGCTCGTTTTGCCATATGTGCTAATGATTGCCCGATTTTACCAGAAACACCTAAAAATATCAGATCTCCGTCTAATCGTGAAAACATCTCAATCACTTCGGCACCTGGTCTTGACAGGAGTTCTTCAAGCTGCTCTTCATTTCCTATTTTTTCGGGATACATAATCATTGTTAATTCCTCCATTTTAAAATTATATCTTTATATATCTCTATTGATCGTTCCAGTTTCTGAAGATAACAATATTCATCTGTCTGATGGGCCATTTCAGGTTGACCTGGACCCAGAATTACCGTTGGAACACCGTTATATGCCCTTTGCAGCACAGATCCGTCGGTTAAATAGGGAAGAGCTTTAGGGAATTCCTTATCTGCCCTGTCTACTCCGCAAACATCATAAACCAACTGAATAAAAGGATCGTTTTCGTCAGTGGAAACTGGTTTCAGGTCTACAAGTGTCTCGATTGTGGTTTCATTGCCAAACTCTTTGGCAAGCCTGGCCAGTATCTTGCTGTGGTCTGACTTGGAAGTCGACCTGATATCAATTGTAAACTCTGCATGGTCGGGAACAGAGTTGATGTTCATTCCCCCACTCATTTTGCCAACATTAATTGTCGGAAATCCAAGCAGGGTATCTCTTTCTGCTTCAAAATTAAAGTCCCTGGCCTTTAAAATTGATTTGGCAGCTTTGTAAATAGCATTATCACCCAACTCAGGCATTGATGAATGTGCAGTTAATCCTGAGGTAACGGCATTCAGATAAAGCGCCCCTTTGTGTCCTATAACCGGAAGGTTAGCAGTCGGTTCTCCGACTATTATTGCGCTGGCTCTTCCTATATCATTTTTCGTTTTAACTAGTTGTTGAACCCCCAGGCATCCCAGTTCTTCTCCAGCAGTAAAGATAATCCTTATCCCGCCTTCAGGAGGAGTTTCATTAAATACCTGTAAAGAAGCTAAAATCATTGCAGCTAATCCACTTTTCATATCACTCGATCCCCGGCCCCAAATCTTCCCGTCATTTATCTCACCTGCAAAAGGATCAACATTCCATTTTTTATTTCCAAGCGGAACTGTGTCAAAGTGACCTGAAAGCACTATTGGTGGCTTTTTATGCGATAATCCCCGCTCGGCAATAAGATGTAAACGGTCTTCTTCAAAGACAGAATATTCTGTGTGAAAGCCATGACCGTTAAGCAGGTCCCCAACAAATTTTGCAATTTCTCTTTCATCACCTGGCGGGTTTATATTATTGAAAGATAGTAGTTTCCTTGTTAATGAAATTGCATCCATATCCATAATAATAAATCCTTATCGTTCGTCCGGTGATTGAGAAAATGTCCAATTCAAACGATTACCTTCATATTATATTAAAGGTTTTTAAATTGTCATTTATGTAGCCAAAGATAATGATACATTAACAAATCGTAACTAATACTAAGCGATAATAAACACTCTGGATAAGATGTGTAAAATTGATGATAATTAAATTGTGCGAGCGAAGAATTTATACTATTTTGCATAAAGATTATTCAGAATCCTGACCTCATGATAAAAAATTCATTTGCTATCCTTTTCAGGTTTTTATTGATCAAGATTATCTTTTTTAATGGATCTCTTTTTGCCGGTGAAGTGAAAATAATCGATTCCAGACATTATAGTAATGTATTTGGGGAGATAAGGAACTTTCGTATTTTTTTGCCTCCGGGTTATTTTGATAATCCTCAGAAGAAATACCCTGTAATCTATTATTACCATGGCTGGTCCCAAAGGTATTTTGGAAGTGGTCCGGATGATTATGGCTCCATCGAAAAAGGTGATGATAATAAGGGTGATAATATTGGCAATTTTGTAGCTGCTCATGATGTTATTGTAGTTAAGCCTGACGGGTATAATCGGAGTCCGGTAGAGGAATATTATTTGCGCCCATATAACATATCACCGGTAGAAACATTTCGCCAGTTTCCAATCTATTTTCCAGAACTTGTTAATTATATTGATGCTAATTATAATACTATTGCGGACAGGAATCACAGAGCTATCTCAGGTCTTTCAATGGGGGGTTTTATGTCCTTCTGGATAGGTGGAAAATATCCGCAACTGATATCAGCAATCGGAAATTTTTGTGGCTCGGCTGAATTCGAAGTCGGGCCTGAAAATTTTCCTGTCGAATACCGGCACCTTGATATGTATAATAATTATACGGGTATAAATGTCCGTCTCAATTATGGCAACGAAGATTTTATTCGTTATTACCATAGGGATATGAACAAGGTCTGGACCCAGGTAATGAATAACTATGAATACAAAGTGTATAAAGCAGCTCATTCCACCTGTGGACTGGGGGAGATGTTTGAGTTCATAATGAAAACTTTTGAGAATCCTCCGGAAAAACCTGCAAAATGGGACCATATTGATGTTTATCCTGAATTTTCAGTTTGGGATTACAATATTAGTTCTGACCGCGATGTTCCGGGTTTTACGATACTGGAAAATGTTGATGTCAGAGGTTTCCGGTGTTCAGTACGAGAGCATCTTCCTGATGGGGAAATATTGCCATATGTAAGTTTATCTGTAACAACAGCTCCTGTATATAAAAAAAATACTTTATATAGTGTTAATGATGTT
>JBGOZX010000245.1:0-5370 GCA_041480425.1 Bacteroidia bacterium | reverse complement strand
ATAACCTGATATTTAGATACATAGCTATTCCATTCTGGTAGATCTGTTATTATAAAAGTAGTAACTTTGATATATTGCATAAATATTTTAAACTGATTCATTAACCAAGAGTAAAATCTTATGATTCTGGAATTGAGAAAATACTTTAAAACATCATTTCTATGAAATATGTTCATACAAACATCATCGCTAAAAATTGGAGGCTTCTATCTGACTTCTATATTAAAGTCTTTGAATGTAAACCAGTGCCTCCAGAAAGAAATCTTAAGGGAGACTGGTTGGAAAATGGTACAGGTGTAAAAAATGCCTCTTTACAAGGAGTTCATCTACTTTTACCTGGGTTTGACAAAGATGGCCCGACTTTAGAAATTTTCCAGTATCAAGAGAATGAAGATAAGCCAAATCCTGTTGCTAATAGAGAAGGGTTTGGTCATATTGCCTTTTCAGTTGACAACGTTGAAATAGTTCTTAAGAAAATGATTTCTTCTGGTGGCACCAAACTTGGTGAGGTTGTAAGAAATGACTCTGCTAAAGGAACTTTAATATTTACCTATGCAAGAGATCCTGAGGGTAATATAATTGAACTTCAAACATGGGAATTGAAAACATAACAAGAACGATTAATACTATCCTATTATGGAAAAGAAAAGTGGGGGTATTCTTTTATTTCGATTAACTAATTCTAAGTTAGAGGTACTTTTAGTACATCCAGGAGGACCTTTTTGGGCTAAAAAAGATTTGCAGTCATGGTCTATTCCAAAAGGAGAATTTACTGAAGAAGAAGATCCCTTAGCTGCAGCGAAAAGAGAATTTGAAGAAGAAATTGGGATTCCTTTATCTGGTAATTTCATTGAGCTTACACCTATTAGACAAAAAAGTGGTAAAACAGTATTTTGTTATGCTTGTGAAGGGAACATAGATCCAAAATTAATAGAAAGCAATACATTTGAAATTGAGTGGCCCCCAAAATCTGGTATTAAACAATCCTTCCCTGAAATTGATCGTGGTGAATGGTTTGACGTAACAAAAGGGAAATTAAAAGTAAATGAATCTCAAGCAGCTTTAATTGACGAACTTATTTTAAAACTAACGAAAAAGTGAATAGCTCTTATTTTGACATGTATAAAAATTTAATGGAATTGTAATAAATAAAAATATAAAATGAAAATAATAATATTAGTAGCAGGCGGAACAGGCAATCTAGGTGAAAGGATCATTAACGCTTTGCTTGACAAAGGAGCTGAAGTTCGTGCAGTTGTTCGTCCAAGCATTGACATAGAGAAATTAAACAAGCTTGAGAAGCTTGGCGTAAAAGTATTTAAGGTAAACATGTTAAATGTGGAAGAAGTATCAAAAGCTTGCATAGGTGTTTCTTGTGTAGTGTCTGCATTGTCTGGGTTATGCGAAGTGATTATAGATACCCAAAAAGTACTATTGGATGCTGCAATAGCGGCAGGTGTACCACGTTTCATACCATCAGATTATTCATTAGACTTTACAAAGTTTTCAGATGGTGAAAACCGCAATTTAGATATTAGAAGAGAATTTCATGAATATCTTGATAAAACTTCAATTTCAGCCACTACAATTTTCAATGGTGCTTTTGCCGATTTGCTAACCGGTCAAATGCCACTCATTCTTTTCAAACAGAAAATAGTTCTTTATTGGGGAAATGCTGACCATCGCATGGCCTTCACTACAATGGACGATACGGCCGCATTCATAGCGAACGTAGCTCTTGATCCGTCCACCCCTCGCTTTCTCCGAATAGCTGGCGATCAACTGAGCCCTCGAGAGATAAAAGCAGTAGTGATTGAAGTGACTGGAAAAAAATTTCACCTGTTCCGTGCAGGTGGTCTGAGAATGTTAAGCACGCTTATAAATATTGCGCGTAAGGTTGCTCCTGGAGAAAAGAAACTTTACCCTGCATGGCAAGGAATGCAATACATGCGTAATATGATAGACGAACGGGCAAACCTAAATCTGGTAGACAATGAACGCTATCCTAATATGCGCTGGACGACTGTGAAAGATGTGCTTTCAATGCATCAAGTTAGAAATAATGTGATTAGTAAATGACAAATAAGCTAGATTGAGGAGAAGAAATACTGCTTTCAATTATAATAAAAATACTCTTTTTATCCTTGATAAGTATTTTGGGATTTTGTAAGACTTATAACTTATTAAATACCAATTAATTAGAATATACATTCAAATTTACCACCATTAATCTGGTTCTCCCAGTCTAGTCAACTATCACACCTGGAAATAAAGAAAGCGGCATCTCCTATTGTGAAATAAATATGTCTCGCTGCAAACTTCTGTCTGAATAGTAGGAAAGAAATACTGATTTTTATTTTACTGGACCCAGATATTTGTCCATCCAGTTTAAAGTTTCTTTTATAAGTTTATCTTTAGGTACAAAATGGCCTGATTCATAAATAAAAATGCGTTTATTTTCGGGTGATGTACCCAGTAATTCATATAAAGGCTTCTGGGATGTTTCAATTGGGAAGGTAGCATCATATTTCCCATTTAGCATCAGAACAGGAATCTTCACACGATTAGCATAATTAAATGGATCAACTTCCGGCAAAGGTCTGCCAGCAAGTCCCGCCACATACAGAATACAAACCTTTATACGGTTCTCCATTACGGCCATCACTGGCCCCAATAGTCCTCCCCAACTGAAACCAAAATAGGCTAATTTACCCGTGTCTATATCCGTTCTGGACTCAAGATAATCAATGGAACGGGCAAGATCTTTATACCATTGAATAACATGTTCTCTATAGACAAGTTCACTGTTGTCTGTTGTTGATACTCCGTATTTTCGCTCATAAGTACCTTTATAAACAGGATAGATTAATGCACGTCCATTCTTTATAATAAAATCTATAATATACATTTGCAATGATTCACTTGATAACACATCAAGCGCATTTGATCCCGGGAAATAAACAACGATCTGATAAGGAGGCTTACTATTCCTAGGTAAAAACAGATACGCCATAACACGCTCATTATTATAGGCAGCATCAAATGAGATTTTTTGTTTTATCCAATTCTCTTCACTTTTGTCTTCCGATTCAATTACTGCATTTAAATTTGTTTTGTCATAAGCAAACATTCTTTTGAAAATCTCAAATTGCTGATCAGATACTGGCTTTTCACTCATAAAATTCCGGGGAACTGATTGTTGAAATGAACTTTTAAGAATCGTCAGGTTTTCATCCTTATGTAAATATGAAACACAACGAAATCCATTTGTCTCTGACCTGTCAAACGGAGGCTGAAGATAGGATGATGTTGCCATATAAGAAGGATCATTCCATCCCCCGCCAAAGATAAAATGTTGTCTACTCGGCAGGGCTTCATTCCAGCACCATTCACGTACATTCCCTATCATGTCTAATGTACCATACCCTGTCATTCCCTGAAAGGTTCCAACGGGTGCCAGATCCTGACCATTTAAATTGCTTTTTAGTACAACAAAAGAATTAAACCAGTTCAAATCAATCCCTAATAGCTCACGGGGAATATATGTATTATAATCAAAACCGGCAGCTCTTCTCCAATGATATATAGTTGGCAGCGATTTTCCTTTGAATTCTGCGTATGCCGCTGCCTCATACCAGCTTATACCGCCCACCGGATAATTATCTTTTCCCTTTGGATAATCCCCTCCTTCCCAGGTTGAGGGTCCATGTCTGCCTGTCTTATCAGCAAAAACAGACATCGCTTCCTCCCATGTAAGAGGCTTACCCTCTTTTATAAAAGGCTGGTTCCAGTATTGTTTTTTTAAATAACCCCCTGAATCGACAAACGCTTTATATTCTCTATTTGTGACTTCAAATTTATCTATCAAAAAATCACTGATATCTATCGATTTAGCCTCAGTAAGAGAAGGTTCGTAAAATGAGATTTTAATACTAGGGATATGTACCATATTTTTTGGTAATGCCCCTATGCTGTCAAGCAAATAATTTCTATGACGAAGCATTGAAGAATTTGTAGCATCAAGAACTGTCTGGAAACCATCTTTCTCCAACTTTATTAATGAATAACTAAAAGGAAACCGGATGCTGTCAAGTGGGGTTTCTCCGACATATATCCAATTTGTATCCGCAGCATTGTAATCTCTGCGATATACTTTTGCGCCAGGCGGTTCAGATATGGTGTTAATACTATTTGAAAAATCTGACCAAAGTTTTGCTAATTTAGGATCATTCGGAATATATTTTTCCGCTTGTTTAGCAAGATCAAATGCGGCAATATATTTCCCTTCATTAGCAAGGCTCTCAATTTCAGGTAAAGCCTCTTCTTTGGCCCATTTTATTTTTGAATGATGATTCAGAAGAAAGATCAATATACCCAGAATGGCAATAGTACCCAGAATACCGGGGATCAAAATCCTGGGTTTTCTTAATAACGGAAATCTTTTCTCTTTTTCCGGTTTGATTTTGACTGCCCGAGCTTCCTGTTTTGGTTTAATTATTTCATTCCCACTCGATTCATCAACCTTAATCTCCTTTTTCTTTTCACTCTCCTTTATCTGAATTTCTTTTTGTTTTGCCTGTTGTGGAGAAACAGATACCTTCATGCTTTCAATGATATCCCTAACTGTCAGCGCAACTTTATTTATCTGGTCACGATAAATGGTATGATTTAAATTGTCATGCGGATTATCTTCTTTTGACCGCAAAGGTCTGTTTACTCCGGCAGATTTATAAATAAAATCAACCCCTCGAAATACTCCACCCAATAAAGATTCTAATAGTTTAATATCAGCATTATCCAGATCATTTATACGAACCGGAAGTAATCTGTTTGCAACATTCCCATTGGGCAGTGTTATCTTCAGACCGAAATGATCCTGGGAGGCCTGTTCAATAAATGTTTTAAACTCATGGTCCCATGCAAATGATCTTGGATCGCAATAAGTACGTGAAATAATTGGTATAAAAATCAGACATTTTAATTTCTTTTCCAGGGAAGCATCAACATCATGTGTCTCCAAGAGTCCATCCTGCGGATTAATGTCAAAATAAACATTTACCTCATCTTTAAACATTGACTCAAGTTCACGATTGAGATTGTCGACAAATTCCGTTACCCAACCATCGTATTTATTATCCTTTTGGCGGTAGCTGATGAAGATGTCGTATGTATAACCTTCTATTATGCTTGACATCTAAAGAATTTTAGTTTAACTATCAAAGTTAAGCTTTAATAGATCCAAAGTCAATTTTATTTCAACAGGTCAATTAATTGAGTTAAACCCGTATATAACATTATAATAATTGGACTTCTAAGATCTTTAATAAGTTTTTTTAATCAGGAAACAATATTCTTACATCATATATATTT
>JBGOZX010000244.1:0-5457 GCA_041480425.1 Bacteroidia bacterium | reverse complement strand
TGTAGGGAATCCCATAGTTTTAAAATTAAGACTAGTTATATAACTAGATACAAATATAATACAAAAAAAGCAATCAGAGTGATCTAATCGCTTTTTTTTTATAAGAAATTTTATTTGTTTATCTAGTTAAATGCCAAACTCAAGAGTCCCGCGCAGCGGGACAAGACAGACCGCAGGCCATAAAGACAGTTCAGATGACGGAAAGACTAAAAAGTCTACATTCTTAACCTGATTTGTGGGGTTTTGAAGCCAGGTTTTCAAGTTTGTTGTAGGAGGTGGTCAATCCGCGTATTACGGCCGAACTGAGACCCTGGTGTTCCATTTCATTTAATCCAGAAATGGTGATACCCTGGGGTGTAGTCACCTTATCGATCTCCATTTCAGGGTGGTTCGTGGTTTCGATTATCAGACGGGCGGCACCTTTTACCGTCTGAGCAGTAATAAGCTGCGACATTTCTGAGTTAAAACCGATTTCAATACCACCTTGCGACATGGCACGCATAAACCGGAGGGCGAAGGCAATACCACAGGCTCCGACAACGGTGGCGGCACCCATCAGGTCTTCGGGAATGATCATTGTTTTTCCCATTTTATCGAAAATGGACAGGATCCTATCTTCTTGTTTAGGGTCAGTATTTCTAAAGGAAATACAGGTCATGGATTCGCAAATCTCAAGTGCGGTATTGGGCATGATACGAAGCATCGGGATCTTACCAAAAATCGATTCAATATCCTTATGGGTAATACTGGTTATAGTTGAAATGATTATATGTTTTGCTGTTATATCATTTTTTATTTCTTCAACCAGGTCAACAAATTGCTGTGGTTTAACCGACATCACAATTATTTCAGCATGGTTTACTGCCTTCTGGTTGTTATCGGTAACCTGGAAACCAAGGTTTTTCAGGTGGACGATCCTTGTTTCCCGTTTATCGGTGATCAGTATTTCGTTATAGGTAAACTGTTTCGAAGCAATCAGCCCCTTTGCCAGTGAGGTGCCGAGATTACCACCACCGAGAATGGCGATTTTAAATTTCTTCATTTTCGATATTTAAAAGCCTCGAAAGGTAGTCAAAAATTAGCGAAATTCTTGAACTCTCCCCGGATAGACTTTCAGCGCCTCCGCCAATATCTTCATGGCGTTTTTAAGATCATCTATATTAAGGACATAGGCTATGCGGACCTCATCCTTCCCTGATCCGGGAGTTGAATAAAAACCTGATGCAGGAGCAACCATAACAGTCTGATTCTTATATTCAAACTCCTCGAGGAGCCATTGTGCAAACCTATCAGCATCATCAACAGGGAGTTTGACAACTGTGTAAAAGGCCCCCTTTGGTTTCGGACAATATACTCCGGGAATTTTGTTAAGAGCTTCAACCATGTAGTTTCTACGGGCCGTATATTCCTTATTTACTTCTTTAAAATATTTTTGTGGTGTGTCAATCGAAGCTTCACCTGCAATCTGTCCCAATCCGGGAGGGGAAAGACGCGCCTGTGCAAATTTAAGAGCTGTAGAAATTACCTCTTTATTTTTTGAGACCAGGGCGCCAATACGAACCCCGCATTCACTGTAACGTTTTGAAACCGAGTCCAATAATATAACATTATTCTCAATACCTTCAAGATTCATCGCCGAAAAATGTTCAGCTCCGTCATAACAGAACTCGCGATAAGCCTCATCAGAGAAAAGGAACAGATCGTGTTTTTTTACAATATCCCTCAGATGAAGAAGTTCTTCCCTCGAATAGAGGTACCCTGTAGGATTGTTTGGGTTACAGACAATAATGCCCTTTGTTTTCAGAGTTATCTTTTTCTCGATTTCGGCTATGGGTGGAAGCGCAAAATCATCTTTAATATAGGAGGTTACCGGGATAATTTTTACTCCTGCCGCCATGGCGAATCCATTGTAGTTGGCATAAAAAGGTTCAGGCGTTATTACCTCCTCACCCGGATTTACACAAGTCATTAGGGCAAATAATATGGCCTCAGAACCTCCGGTTGTAATAAGCATTTCGGTGTGATCGATATTAATTCCGATCTTCTGGTAATAAGTTGCCAGTTTTCGGCGATATGATTCATTTCCGGCCGAGTGGCTGTACTCAATCACCTTCAGTTTCAGATTACGGATTGCATTCAGTGCTACCTCCGGAGTGGGAATATCCGGTTGACCTATATTAAGATGGTAAACTTTCCTGCCTTTTCTTTTAGCTTCTTCTGAGTAGGGAACAAGCTTTCTGATAGGTGAAGGGGGCATTGCTTTGCCCTTTTCCGATATTGATGGCATATAGAAAATGTATTAAGATCCTTAAATTTTATGCAAAACAAAAGTAAGAAAAATCGAATATTAAATTGTTGATATGGTTCTCTGCGGTCAAAATGAATTATTTTCACTCTTTCTCCCCATCAACTTTTTTAAACCCCTTCAACTTTTCAACCCATTCAACCTTAAAAATGATATCATTAAATTTCATATTTTTGCAATTCTATTTTTAAAATTAAACACGCACAAACAAAAATGGATATTCCCTCGAAATACGAACCCGGTAAAGCAGAGAACAAATGGTACAGTTATTGGATGAATCATGGGTTTTTTAAAAGTACTCCGGATAAAAGAGAACCATACACCATTGTTATTCCTCCACCCAACGTGACAGGGGTTCTTCATATGGGTCACATGCTTAACAATACCATTCAGGATGTACTGGTTCGCAGGGCAAGGATGATGGGGAAAAATGCATGCTGGGTACCTGGTACCGATCATGCCTCAATTGCTACTGAAGCAAAAGTTGTTGCCAAACTTAAAGCCGACGGGATTGAAAAACGCGACCTGACCCGTGAAGAGTACCTGCGTCACGCATGGGAATGGACTGAAAAGCATGGTGGGATAATCCTGGAACAGCTTAAAAAACTGGGTGCTTCGTGCGACTGGGACCGCACACTCTTTACAATGGATGAAAAGAGGTATGATTCAGTTATTAAGGTGTTTGTTGATCTTTATAATAAAGGTCTTATATACAGGGGAGTACGGATGGTTAACTGGGACCCTGAAGCTATGACGGCAGTTTCGGATGAAGAGGTTAACTATACCGATGAAAAGTCAAAGCTCTATTATGTCCGTTACAAAATAGTCGGTGAGGATGATTATGTGGTGGTTGCAACCACACGCCCCGAAACAATCCTGGGAGATACGGCAGTTTGTGCCAATCCCGGTGATGAAAGGTATATACATCTTAAAGGAAAGAAAGTTATCGTCCCGATGGCAAACAGAGAGGTTCCTTTTATTTTTGATGATTATGTTGATATGGAGTTTGGAACAGGCTGCCTTAAGATAACTCCTGCTCATGATATTAACGACTACGAGATCGGATTGCGGCATAATCTTCCTTCAATAGATGTCTTTAACGATAACGGGACAATAAGTTCACGTGCCGGAATGTTTGAAGGTATGGATAGGTTTGCGGCAAAAGATCTTGCTGAAAAGGAATTGAAGCGAACAGGGAACCTTGTAAAAGTTGTACCTTATAATAATAAGATAGGACGTTCTGAGCGTACAAATGCAGTTATTGAGCCCAAACTCTCGATGCAGTGGTTTCTGAAAATGAAGGATATTTCTCAGCCTGCCCTTGATGCTGTGTTAAACGGTGAAGTACATCTTCATCCCTCCAAATTCAAAAATCTTTACCGTCGCTGGATGGAAAATGTGCGCGACTGGTGCATCAGCCGGCAATTATGGTGGGGGCACAGGATACCAGCATGGTATTATGATAATAATGAATTTGTTGTTGCAGAAGATATTACAAAAGCACTGGTTCTTGCCAGAAAGAAAAGCGGTAATAAGGCATTGAATGAGAGTGACCTCAGGCAGGATGAGGATGTCCTTGATACATGGTTTTCATCATGGTTATGGCCTATAACATCATTTGACGGAATAAACAATCCGGATAATGCAGATATTAAATACTACTACCCTACAAATGACCTGATCACAGCACCTGAAATCCTCTTTTTCTGGGTGGCCCGTATGATAATTGCCGGTTATGAATACCAGGGTAAAAAGCCTTTTAGCAATGTTTATCTTACAGGACTGGTACGCGATCAGCAAAGAAGGAAGATGTCCAAGTCGCTTGGTAATTCTCCGGAGCCTCTTGATCTTATAGAGAAATATGGTGCCGACGGCGTAAGAGTTGGAATGATGCTATGCTCACCAGCCGGAAACGACCTGCTGTATGAAGACAGCCTTCCGGAACAGGGACGGAATTTTGCAAATAAAATATGGAATGCTTTCAGGCTGGTAAAAAGCTGGAAGGTTGATGATAATATCACACAACCAGAATCCTCTGCGGTTGCTGTAAAATGGATGGATGAGGTTTTAAAGAAATCAATTGGTGAAATCGATTCCAATTTCAGAAGATTCAGGATCTCAGAAGCTCTGATGATAACTTACAAACTTTTCTGGGATGAGTTTTCAGGATGGTATCTAGAGATCATCAAACCGGAATACAAAAAACCGATCGATAGGGTCACATTTGATGCCACAATTTCTGTATTTGATAAGCTTCTGAGAATAATTCATCCATTCATGCCATTCATTACCGAAGAGATATGGCAACTTATTATTGAACGGATGGATGGAGAGAGCCTGATGATTAGCCGTATGCCCGAAACAAAAAAATTCAATAAAGACCTGGTTGCAAGGTTCGAGCTTGTTAAAGAAACTATCAGTGCTTTAAGAACAGTCAGAAAAGTTAAGGAAATTCCAAACAAGGACCAGCTTGAACTGCTCGTCAGGTCAGATAAGAACAGTTTTGATCTTGAATTTCTGCCTGCTATCAGCAAGTTATGTAACATATCAGAGGTAAAATTTGTAAATGAGAAACAGGAAGGAGCCGCTTCCTTCATGGTAAAAACCACTGAATTCTATATACCGTTGGGAGATAAACTGGATTTGGAAAGTGAACGGGCAAAAATCATGGCAGATCTGGATTATTACATGGGATTTCTTACCTCTGTCATGAAAAAACTTGATAATGAGCGGTTTGTACAAAATGCTCCGGCAAATGTACTGGAACTTGAAAAAAAGAAAAGGAGCGATACCGAAGTGAAAATCAAGTCGCTGGAGGAGGCACTGAAGGGTTATTCAGGTAAAAAAATTAGTCTTTGAAGTCTTTCTGCCCGGAGGGCTGTCTTTGAGGTCTTTACGGCCTGCGGCCTGTCTTGCTCCCGTTGATTGCTTGTCTTGATGTTTTACGACGGAGCGCAGTGACAGACAGTCCGAAGTACAAGACAGCGAAGCGTTAAGCCTTAAAGGACTTGCAAACCCTGCAAGATGTTAAGCCTTTAAGACAATAAGACAATAAGACAATAAGACAACAAGACAACAAGACAACAAGACAATAAGACAACAAGACAATAAGACAACAAGACAACCCTACGGCATTAATTTTCTGACAAAAT